>JABSOG010000449.1 GCA_013216025.1 Algicola sp.
AGATGTCGATCCTGAACTATTTCCTGGTAATAGTCTGAAAAGTTACCTGCTCGGTCGCCCAGACTTATCCAATTTCGAAAAACACTTGCAGGAAATGTCTCATATGTGGGCAACCTCACCCAACCTTACGGTCAAAGATCTGCAAAAAATAGCGGTGCCAACTTTGGTGATTGTTGGCGACCATTATGACGTGTCGTTGGCGCATTCACTGCAAATGCATGAAGCGCTGAGTAACAGCCAGTTGTTCATCGCCCCGGGTGCCACCCATTTTATTCACCGTGAAAAACCCGAATTGCTGAATCGCGTTTTACATGATTTTTTGCGTGAATAAATCTGCTGCATATCCTTATTATTGCTATCCAAAAGTGGGTTTTAAGGCGATTTATTGCTATCCAAAAGTGGGTTTTAAGGCGATTTATTCCTATCAAAAAGTGGGTTTTAAGACGATTTATTCCTATCCAAAAGTGGGTTTGTGTTTTATAGTGGCTGTTATTGACCGCTATTTTATCTACTTTGTGTGTAACGGAAAAATCGATGAAGCGAGCCTTGCTTGACACTCTAATTGAATGGAAAGAATCGCCTGGCAGGCTACCCATCATGCTCGATGGTGCACGCCAGGTGGGTAAGTCTTATTTAATTGAGGATCTGTTTGGTGTCAATCATTTTGATAAAGTGTTTAAAATTAACTTTGAAGACACCATCGCTGCCGCAAACCTGTTTAAAGACTCCATCAGGGCCGATGAATTACTTGAGCGCATCGCGGTATTTGCCGCAAAAGACTTTAATCCGGCAACCGATTTGTTATTTTTCGATGAAATTGGTTTGTGTCCTGAAGCATTAAACAGCCTCAAATATTTTAAAGAACAAAGACCTGATGTTTACCTGTGTGCATCGGGTTCAAATATAGGCTTGATTGAACGTTACCCCGTAGGGCAGGCTTATGAGCTGACATTATACCCCATGTCTTTTTATGAATTTGTGCTTGCCTCAGATAACGTGCCTTTGGCCAAGGCGTTTGAGCAACAAGTCAGAAATGATGTTGTGCACGAAAAACTCACTGAGTTATATCGCCAATACCTGTTTGTTGGCGGAATGCCTGCGGCGGTTAAAAAGTGGTGCACAAGTCCTGCACCCATCATTCAAAAGACCCGACAAGTTAGAAAAATACAAAATGATTTGATCACCGGTTATATCCGCGATTTTGGTAAATACGATGCCAAAAATAAATTTCTTGCCAGCCAATTAGAGGCTGTTTTCAGAAACATTCCCAAACAACTGAGTCAGGCGGTAGATACCAGTGTAAAACGGTTTAAGTTCAACCAAATCATTCAGGGTAAAAACCGCTATCGTGACTTTCAGACCTTGATAGATTATTTGGTCAGCACCCACTTGGTCAGTAAAGCGAAAATCATTGATGGAAAACCGACAGCACCGCTTGGCACTAATGAGCAGGATGGCCGGTTTAAGCTGTTTATCTTTGATGTGGGCATATTACATGCGCTGATGGGTTTTGCTTATCCGCAAATTATGCAGCAATCGGTTGCTTATAAAGGGTATATGGCTGAAAACTTTGCTCAAAACGAATTTTTGGCTGCGGGCGTGTTGTCTACGTATGCCTGGCAAAGCGGCAATTCGGCTGAGCTGGAGTTTTTAATCAGCAATGCTTTGGGAGACATCATTCCGATAGAAATAAAAAGTGGTAAACACACCAAAGCCAAAAGCCTGAGTTTATACATCGAAAATTATGCGCCGACAGTGGCCTATAAGCTGTGTGATCTTATTGGTGGTTCAAGAGAAAACCAAGTGCATACCCGAGCGCTTTATTACACCTGTCATGCGGCCAAATCGTTGCTGATGGCTTGGGATGTTGATGAATATTTTTAACACTTTCAACTAGAGTCAATCGATTGACTCTAGTAATTTGTAGGTTTAGGGATAGCCCCAATACTTGCGCTATACCACTGTCGCTGTATAGTATCCGAAAAATCATTCAACAGGATACTATCGATGAAAAAATTGGCCGTTTTGGCTCTGGCACTGTGTGTGTCAACGGGCTGTCAAGTCACCAAAAGTCCAACGGGTCGCACTCAGGCATTGATGTATTCAAACGCCGATATGAGCAAACTTGGTACCCAATCTTTTGCTGAAATGAAAAAACAACAAAAGGCTGTTAAAGACCAAGACACCATTAATTATGTCAATTGTGTGGCTAATGCCATTACCGCCAAGGTCGATGCCAAATATGGCCAAACCGAGTGGGACGTGGTGGTATTTGACGCGCCCAAACAAGTCAATGCCTTTGCACTGCCCGGTGGTCATATTGGGATTTATACCGGTCTATTGGAAGTCGCCAATACCCCCGAGCAACTTGCGGCGGTGCTTGGTCACGAGGTAGGGCATGTTTTGGCCAATCACTCTAATGAACGTTTGTCGCGCCAGCAACTGACCAATATGGGGTTGACGATGGCCAGCGGCGCTTTTGATTTAGCCGAGGTCGAAAATAAAAAATTGTGGATGCAGGGCCTAGGATTGGGCGCCCAATTTGGTATCGCTTTGCCATTCAATCGCCATCAAGAAAGTGAGTCTGACCGAATTGGCCTTGAATTAATGGCTAAGGCCGGATTTAACCCGCAAGCCAGTGTTAGCCTGTGGCAGGCGATGGGCAAAGCCGCTGGTGGCAAGCAGCAACCTGAGTTGTTATCTACTCATCCATCGAATGAAACCAGAATAAACGGTCTGCGTCAGTATATGGTCGAGGCCGAACAACTTTACAGTGCTGCGCAGAAAAATGGTCAAAAGCCCAATTGTCACCGCTAAAAGAAGCTCAATCAAAGTTTATCAAGCATCGGCAAGACGGTTGATGTTCCACGTTCTACGCTTTTATTAATCATCAGCGTTGAGTGACATTATGAATCCACCTTCCCCGCGCCGATCGTTGTTACGACGGTGCTTATTACTTTATTTACCCGCCAGACCGGGCGGGTGGCTGTCTCATCTTGTTTTTTACGTGTTGGCGTTTTTGTTGTTGCCACTTTTTATGCTGTTGGGCATAGGCGATTTGCTGCGCCCGGGTGGGCCCGAGGGCGGATTCGTTGCGATGTTCATTATCGCGCTGCTGACGGTTGGTGCCCATCGCCGGGCAGCATATAAAAGCGCAAAAGTGACAGCGGTTATTCCAACCACGCAAGATGAGCACTGTGATATGACACTGCCCTTTTCTTTTGAAACACCACCGCGCAGAAGGCCTGCTATCGGCTATTTTTTGGAACGGTTGGGTAACATAGTGGTTGTGTTTTGCATGATGGGGCCACCAATGTTCCTCTGTGGTTTAGGGATGTTCATTCTATCTATTTGGGGGGTGAATGAAGTTTTGTCTGCTTATTGGCCTGCCTTTTTGTGTTTGACAATTGCAGGGCTGATATTTCCATTATACTACCTCAGTTCAGGTGTGAAAATGCGAGAGCATGGCCGGCGGCTGGGGGGTCGTGACGGTCGACCGATTGTGTTGCAAAACAAACAGGCTCCAGTGTTGATGCTCCGATCATTTGATGATGAAACACTGGTTGATCCACGACCTTTGAATTTTTATCAACATCGTTACGAGGAAAATCTGGCACGGGCACTAAAGACACTGGGTCCAGTGATCACCATTGGTCACCCCGGTGACGAGGGCGGTTATAACGGGGCTGCCCGTTTATACGTGGCTGACAGTCATTGGCAAGAGGCGGTGGAATACCTGATGCAACGCTCAGCTGCGGTTCTTATCATCGTTGGGCGGTCTGAGGGATTATGGTGGGAAATAGAACAGGCACTGACAAACATTGACCGTAAACGGTTGCTGTTTTTCTTCCCATATGTGGATAAAATCAATCCTAATGCATCTCGTTATGACGATTTAAAAACGTTTATTGCGCGCGGGAACATGCTGCCGAGAGCATTTAGCCCGCTGGCCGAAGAGCGCCAGCGGCGTTATCAACATTTTAGACTGCATTTTTCAACTCATTTTGACGGCGAACTGCCCGAGCAACTGGGTGATGAACAATTTATTGATTTCGGTTCTGATGGACATGTACGGTTACTTAAAGGCAAAAAAGGATTGATGGGCTTGCATCCTGTAAATATGCTCCGCTGGTCGGGGATGCGTGTCTTAAGGTACAATGTGGCGCTGACAATAAAACCTTTTGTTCGCAAATTACTAGAACGTCATTGAGCTGCCAGTGTCAAAACAGCCAGCGCCACAACAGATCTTCAAACAGCCGGGCTGCACTGAAAAAATAACCCGAAGGTTGGTGTGCCCCCTGCTTCATTTGCGCCAAATCTTCAGCGCTCAACCAGTGGCCATTTTTTACCACGGCCACGGGCTGACGCAATATTCGGATATCGTCGCCGGGGTTGCCCTGCACCAGAATTAAATCGGCCACTTTGCCCACCGCAATATCCCCATAACTGTCGTACACGCCCAGGGTTTGCGCCGCGTTGACCGTCGCAGAGCGCAAAATTTCAACATCGGTCAAACCGGCTTGTTTTAGCAGGTCCATCTCTTTATGCACCGACAAACCCGCGATGGTATACATGGTGCCTGCATCCGTTCCCAACACCAGTTTGACATCGTACTGGTGCAACACCTTGACGATTTTAAGCAAAAAGGCCATTTGGTCGAGATTGTATTGCCCCTGCTCCGGACTGCTGGCCAGCCAGCGGCTGACGGTAAAACGTTGCTCAATTGCCCTGTGGACGGGATTCACCGTTTCAATTGGCAGCGATTGGATAAAAGCCTCTTTTTCGGTGCTCAGCTGGGTCAGGTGATGAAAAGTGGTCAATGTTGGCACCACTGGCACATCCAGTTGTTTTATTTGTTTGGCCACTTGATGCAATTTTTCGAGGTCAAATTGATAGTTAAGTGGACCTTGGAAAATATCTTCTACGTGCTCCAGCGACTGCAAACCTTCAAGGCCTTGCCAGCTTGAACCCTTTACCGGGTATGGTCCGTGTTTGGCCACTGGCATGTCCAGTTTTGTTGCTTCATCAATGATCGCCTCATAGACATCGGGGGCAAGATAACCATAAGCCTTGATAAAATCAAAACCGTTATTATGGGCACGTTGAACCAGTGCCCTGCCTAACTTTGGAGTATCAACGGCCTCATTGAGTGCGTGGGTGTTTTCATTGGCCAATATAGGTGAACTGATATACAGATTGCTGCCCAGCCATTGTTGTGCCTTGAGTTCTTCGCGCCAGCGCAAATGCATCATTTGGCCAGCCATGGTGCGGACGCTGGTGACACCATAAGCCAGGTTTTGCGACAAATACTGGCGGTCCCACAGATGAACATGCAGGTCAAACAGTCCGGGAGTGACGTAGGCATTGTTGCCGTCTATATAACGACTGTTGGCTGCGACAGGTGTTCCTGCGGGGTTAATCGCCTCGATAATGCCATGGCGTATCACCAATTGCTGTTGCTGCAACACTTGGTAAGGTGCGAGTTTGAGCAGATTGACGTTATCCAGAGTGATCGCCTGACGGGTGGCTGGCACCATCAACCCATCTTGCTTGACCCATTTAACTGTGATTATGGCGGCGGTGAAAAATCCCAGCAGGATAACTACAAAGACAACAAGTTTCTTAATCATAACAGCCTCCCAAAGGCCAAAATGGCCAAGATTAGATTAACGGGTTCGATATTATCATGGGTTACCGGTAATAGTCGAAGTCAACTCCCTTCACTTTTAGGGTTGGCATGACTAAATATTAAATACTCGCCATAACCTTTTGCATTAACAGATAAACTCTGCTCCCGAGCGTGTTCGACCACCTTGCGTTAGGTTAGTAGTAGGAGCCGCGTCCCCGCCGCGATAAATGGCGAAGCCATTTCAAAAATGTTCGGTGGTAGACTGAACAAATCGCGGCGAGATCGATACAATAAAATATCTTATTAGGGCAAAGCGCGTCTACATGGATGTTGGTGCTAGAGCAATGCAGGAGCACATTGCCGAGGACGCAGTTGCCGATACTGCCGCTCCAACAGGGGTATTATACCAAGGGTCTAGGCATCAGCGCCCATCCAAGATAGGTTTTGAAAGTCAGATAATAAAGGAATACCACCAAAACGGCCAACGGCATATCCTTTGCGAATATCCTTGTCAAAGCGGGGTTGGTATTCTTCCAGTGAATAGAGGCTTGAGATGCCTTGTTTATTCTTTTGGCAAAACCAGATTTCATCTTTTCTGACAAATTGCTGATCAAGCAAATTGGTTTCGTGAGTGGTTACAATCAACTGGCTATGGTTTTGGCCGATAGATTCTTGTTGAGCGCTGTTCAAAAATGCATTGAGAATCGATACCGTGATATCTGGGTGTAAACTGCGGTCTATCTCGTCAATTATGTAGGTCTTGTCACCCGAGAAAATATCCACCAAACCCGGGGCTATATCCAGCAATCGTTGTGTACCGTCTGACTCTTGATCAATATCAAACAGCTTTTCATTACCTTCGCTGTCTAAATGCGCGGTCATAAGTTTAAAGGCTTGAATATCTCCTGAGTTTGATTGAGACACTCGATATTTTGTGCCGCCCATTCCTGTGACGACAATATCTCTGCCTTGGGCCGTATCATCAACGATTCTACGCTTTATGTTATCGGGGATATCGTTGACGTCTTTTTCAAAATTAACTTGTTGCAGTGACAGATTGCTGATACCGGTGTCAAAGCTGCTGAGAATTTTGGCAAAA
>JABSOG010000450.1 GCA_013216025.1 Algicola sp.
GCCACTATTTCCGGGTAGTTGCGGTTCAAATCAACGCCTACGCCATTAGACAGTTGACGGCGGTTTTTGCGCCACATGTTGTCAACGGTAAAAACGTGTTCGTAACCATCGGGGTTCCAGTTGGCGGCGATCCAAATCTCGTTGTTGTTGACTGCTTGGGTGACAGCGTTGTTATTTTGGTACTGTTCAACCAAGTTTCGGGCGGCGTTGAGGGCTATCACTGGTGTCACCAATTCTCTGACGTGATGGTTAGATACCACCAGTAAAGCCGGTTCGTCTTCATCGAGGTTGACGTTGGCTGAGATTTTGATGGCATACATGTGGTTGCCATTGATGGTTGACGGCAGGTTATAGCGCGCGGTTATGTCGACCACTTTGGCGATGGCCGGGTTTAGCGCAGCAATGGCATTGAGTTCTTGCATTACCTGCGCGAGGTTCTTGTAACCCGACGGTGGGGCAAGCGTGGTTGATTTAAGGTCAACCGCGTCAAGCGCCATGGCCTGCGCACTTTCTTGAAAGGGACGGCCTGTCGCCAACACCTCGATAGTTAGTGATTGGACACGCAAAGCCTTGAGCTGGGCTTGCGAGACAATCATTTCGAGTTGTTTACCGGTGACGGTATTTTCAAGAATGTCATAGTCTTTTGCATCAAACTGGCTGGCCAATGCGTTGGCATTTTCGCTGACAATGCGAATGTGCGCCAAGGGCGGTTCAGTTTTTTGGGGGTTGGTTTTGTCATTGGGTTTGAGGTTGAGTGTATCAACGGCGAATGCTGGTGCTGTCACGGTCATCACAGACATACAAAGCATTAGCGCCTTTATGCCCAGATAGGGGCGGGGGTGGCGTGTTTTTATTTTTATCACGAGTGTTTTCCTGTATTTTTATTATTTTTTGCCTAAATGGCGTTTGATGTATTGAATCTGTAAAATCTAGAGTTAGCACTCTAGAGCGCTACAGCTCTACGCATCGAGGATTATGCTAGCGTAACTATTCATCAAAGGCGAATTGAAATTCACACAATAAGTTGTCAATTTGTACAGCTCACATTTTGAAACAGCAAATCACTTAGATTAAACGTACAATGGGAATTGCCAATTTGAGCACCTTTGCCCAATCCCTTAACAAAACGCCGTTGGTATTCCCACCACCACGCTGTATCATGCTTGACACTGAAACTAACAAGACTGCTCTATGAATTTCATTATCAGCATCGGCGGCATCTTTGTGTTGCTGTTCATTGCGTTTTTGCTGTCGAATAACCGCAAGGCGATTAATGTTCGTACCGTGGTGACGGCCTTTATTCTTCAAGCCTGTTTTTGTGCCTTTGTGTTGTATTTACCCTTTGGTCAAACCGTATTGGCCAAGGTCTCTGCTGGGGTGCAGTGGGTGATTGACCGGGGGCAAAGTGGTATTGATTTTTTGTTTGCTGGCCTTGTCGGTGACAAAATGTTTGAGCTGTTTGGTGGTGGCGGTTTTATTTTTGCTTTTAGGGTGTTGCCAATCATCGTGTTTTTTTCGTCGTTAATTGCGGTGCTATATTACTTGGGCGTGATGCAGGCGCTCATTCGTGTTATCGGTGGTGGGTTGCAAAAACTATTGAAAATCAGTCGACCCGAAGCTATGTCGGCAACGGCCAATATCTTTGTTAGTTTGACTGAGGCGCCAATGGTGGTGCGACCCTTTATCAACCGGATGAGTCAATCGCAATTGTTTGCGGTTATGGTTGGTGGGACCGCGTCGGTGGCGGGGTCGGTATTGGTGGGTTATGCCAGCCTTGGCATTGAACTGGAATATTTGGTGGCGGCTTCGTTTATGGCGGCCCCCGGTGGGCTGCTAATGGCCAAAATTATGATACCAGAAACAGGCACGCCGGTGGAGTCGTTTGACGAAGTTGATGACGTAGAACAACAAGATAAACCGGTGAATGTTCTCGATGCAGCCGCCGCAGGGGCGACAATGGGCATTAAACTGGCCGTTAATGTCGGCGCAATGTTGTTGGCCTTTATTGGTTTGATAGCGCTGCTTAACGGTGTTGTCGGTTTGTTTGCCGAGTTGTTTGGATATGAAGGGGTGACCATAGAATTGCTGCTGGGGTACTTATTCGCGCCGTTGGCATTTTTAATTGGCATACCGTGGGAAGAGTCGGTATCGGCGGGCAGTTTTATCGGCCAAAAGCTGATGATTAACGAGTTTGTCGCTTATATCAATTTTGTCGCGGTCAAAGACACGTTGTCTGAGTCTAGTCAGGTCATTATTACCTTTGCTTTGTGTGGTTTTGCCAATTTGTCGGCGATTGCGGTGTTGCTCGGTGGCATAGGGGTCATCGCCCCCAAGCGGCGACACGACTTGGCCCGCTTGGGTTTTAAGGCGGTGATTGCCGGTTCGTTGTCTAATTTGATGAGTGCAACGTTGGCGGGGCTGTTTTTAGCGCTCTAGGGCTCGGGTTGTACATCAAATCTTCCCAAACTACACTGGTAATTTTCCAGCCCTCATCGGTGAGGATCAACTGAATGTGTTTCTCGCCTTCTCCGGCATAAGGTTCGCCATTGTATTGTCCTTTTTTGCCATAGCGACACACGCGTGTGGCAATGCCACGGTTGATATGGGTTTGATGGTCGCTTTCCCACTCGTGAAAGTCTACTAAGGTGCCGTCGTTGAGTAGCGCTATTCTGGGCGTGAGAAAGGTATCAAGGTCCATGGCTTCTATGGTGTCGCCCTGTCGTTTGTAAATCATCACCGTTTGAACAAACAAAGGCGTAAAGTCTTGGTAAGCTGGTGCTTTATCACCACGGTTGTCGATCACTGCGAAAAAAGTGGTGATGAGTTTGTCTATTTCTGCTAGTGCTAGTGCTAGTGCTTGTGTAGTAGGCGCTTGTTTTGAAGGTGACAGTGTTGAAGGTGCCTGCTCGGTCATTAAAGTTCTCCTGTTTTCAAATGGTGGGTTGTTAACTGGCCAGCGGTATCAACACGCTGTCGCCATCGTAAAACAATACGCCAGATATAAAACCGTTGCCACAGGCGTCTCTTAATTTTTGCAGTCCTTGATAGATAAAGGTTTCGAGTAGCTGGCCCTTCAAGCCACTGAAACCACACCCTTCACCTTCCCTTCACCCAATTTTACCAACCAATTCACCGTCCTTTCAACAGCAACCGCGCTTTTGCTCCTACGCTGGATGTCAGTAAAAACTATTCATAACGACAACAACTAAAAAGGACACGACAGTGAAAAATCTACCCGATCCATCGGAATTTCTTGGCCACCCCAAAGGCTTATTTGTGCTGTTTGGCACCGAAATGTGGGAGCGTATGAGTTACTACGGGATGCGCGGCATCTTTATTCTTTACCTGACATCCGCTATGGCGGTGGGTGCTTTTGGCTGGTCCTCGATGAGTGACGCTGAAATACAAGCCAACGCGCTGAGCTTTCTTGGCACCTTTATGTTTATGGTTTATGTGACGCCGGTTATCGGTGGTTATCTGGCCGACAACTTTCTTGGCCAGCGCAAGAGCGTGATTATCGGTGGGGTTATTATGGCTCTGGGTCAATTCGCATTGGGTACACCTCACGAATATATTCAGGGCATGGAAAAAACCTTTTTATATCTGGGGCTGGCTTTGCTTATCATTGGTAACGGTTTCTTTAAACCCAACATTTCTACCTTGGTGGGTGATCTGTACAAGCCTGGTGATCACCGTCGTGATCAGGCATTTACCATCTTTTATATGGGTATCAATGTCGGTTCGACTATGGGTTTCTTGGTGGTGGGTACTATCGGCGAGAAAATTGATTTTCAGCTCGGCTTTATCGCAGCAGGCATCGGCATGCTTTTGTCTTTGGTGGTTCAGTTGTTGTTTGCTCAAAAATACTTGGGTGACTTGGGTCGTGAGCCAGTCAACAAAAAAACCAAAGAACAGGCTGCACAGCCAAAAATACCATTGACCTCGATTGAAAAAGACCGCATTAAGGCGATTTTGATGATGAGCTTTTTCACCATTATCTTTTTTATGGGTTTTGAACAGGCTGCGGGTGTATTGACCTTGTTTGCTAAAAACCACACCGACCTGATTATCTTTGGCTGGGAAATGCCCGCCAGTTGGTTGCAGGTGGTTAATCCGTTGTTTATCGTGATTTTGGCCCCGGCTATGGCCAAGCTTTGGATGGGGTTGGGCGACCGTGATCCATCAACACCGAAAAAGTTCTCTTTGGGCATGCTTTTCCTCGGCCTTGGTTTTGTTTCCATGGTTGGCGCGGCAATGCAGATTAGCGATGGTGGCAAGGCGGCTATCTGGTGGCTTGTGGTGATGTATATTTTGCATACCATAGGTGAACTGTGTTTGTCGCCGATTGGCTTGTCGATGGTCACTAAACTGTCGCCGGTACGTTATGTGTCATTTATGATGGGTATGTGGTTCTTCTTCACGGCAATAGGTAACTATCTGGCGGCAGTTGCGGGCATGATAGTGGGCGAGGCTGGGCCGCTGGTGACTTTTGCCGGAGTGGCGATATTCTGTTTGCTTGCAGGTGGGGTGTTACATTTGTTAAGCGACAAGATTGTTGTTTGGATGCACGGGGCGGATGATACGCCTGAGGTTGATGAAGAGTTACTTGAAAAAGAACTTAGCGTTGTGACTTAGAACTAAGGTGTGGTTTGATGGGTTACGGCTCGCTTCGCTATCGCCTAACCCATCCTCCAGTGTGGGATTCATTCTGGTTTGTAGATTACACACATACCTTTTATAATTCGCCACCGGAGGATGGGTTAGGCGAGGTACGAGCCGTAACCCATCGGGCCCAACCATAACCCAATACAAGAGCCAAGGAGTACGACCCCATCGGTGCCAAATATAAATGGTGTGGCGACTGGTATTGACCGCAGCCGTTAAAAAATCACTGCTCGGCCAATGGGCTAACATAACCATCGGGTTTAATCGCCAATACATCACAGTTAATCTGGTCAAGTACATGTTCGGCGGTATTACCAATGATGGCGGCTGAGAAGCCGGTGCGGCCTATGGTGCCGATGACTAGCAACTCAGCGCCTATCTCTTCACAAACCGCTGGAATCACATCCTCTGGTAAACCTTCGGCAATGTGGGTGCGTTCTTTGTCTAGGCTGTAAACCCCTGCAAGCTCGGCCACTGCCTGATGATGATGGGCTTTAACGACTGAGTTGTACTCACTGGGATCAAACTCGGGTATTTCAATGGCAATATTGACCGGCGTGCCGGGATAGGCATTAACGATATGAACATCGGCGTTGATGAGGTTGGCAAGGCCCATGGATTCGTTGAGGATTTTTTGGTTGAGTGATTTATGATGGTCAGCGTCACTGCCGGTATGCACCGCGGCCAGAATTTTGCCGTCTTCTGCCCATTCTAGTTCTTTGACCAGCAATACCGGGCAAGGGCTTTTACGCAGTAGATGCCAGTCGGTGGGCGTAAAGATAATGGATTTTAGGGTGTCGTGCAGATGGGTGCCTTTAACGATTAGATCGAATTTATTTTTAATGGCCATTTCAATAATGGCTTCAAATGGGCGATTATGCCAAATGACGTCAACGTTGATATCGGCCTCTTGACCATATTTTTCTTCGACCAAATCGACTAACCATAACCGTTTGTCATCAATCACCGCTTTGCGCATCGCATCACGCTCACCAATGGACAGCATGGTGGTCATTTCGTAAGAAAAATCGTAAATAGATAAAAAAGCGGTCAGCTTGGCGCCGGTTGCTTTGGCCAATACCACGGCGCGGGACATTGCATGTTGTACATCGTCGTTGCTGTCTATCACAACGAGAATATTCTTTAATGCATTCATAGTTTTACTCCGTTTTATGTAAGGGTGCCAACGCCCAGTAATCATGGCTATGTTTGTTCAATTAAATTGTAGTCAATGGTCAACGATTTAACAGTAGAGGTGTTGTTTTAGATCAAATTTAATCGATACTCAAGTAGCCAAAGTGCTGTTGATGGCGAGGATCAAATGTTCTGGAGTAAACGGCTTGAACAGGCACCCGGTTACCGACGATGAACGTAGCGGATCTTGACCGGGTTCATCGTTGTTGACATTGCCGGTGACTATGATGGTTTTGATGATCTTGTTCTGTCTCTTGAGATTGAGGTAAACCTCAAGGGCAAACATCAGCGGTACATGCAAATCGAGCAGCAAGATCTCTATCGGTTTTTCTACGATCCCCTCAAGAGCATCTTCATAGTTGTGGGCCAACAGTGAAGTCATGCCGTACTCTTCGAAATAGCTTGACAGGGTACCGGCAAAAAATGGGTCGTCGTCAGAAATAAGGATCAGGTTTTCATCTTGCTTTTGCGCAAAACTGTCAAATATCTGCTCTATGGCAAAAGGCCTGCGCAGCACTTGGACACTGCCACTGTCAATCACCTGTTCGAGGATCTGCTCAATACCATATCCGGTCATGATGATGACTTTGACCGAGCGGTTTATTTTATGTAATCGACGAAAGACCTCGACGCCGTTGATATCGGGCAATTTGATGTCTAGCAATACCATGTCAGGATCATTACGCTGATATGACGCTATACCTTCATTGCCGGTATAGGCAACGTCGACCTTAAATCCATTGCTTGATAGAATGACGTTAAAACCGTCCGCTAAATCCTGGTTGTCATCAATGATCAAAATGCTTTGCTGTGTCATTCCGCTGCTCCTTTGTTGAGGGTTACCTGACTTTTTCCTGGTAT
>JABSOG010000451.1 GCA_013216025.1 Algicola sp.
CGCTCAGGTGGCGGGGGTGGAGGAGGAGGCGTGCTGCCATTGTGACTGATAGTGAAGTAGTCATTCACTTCGCCCGCTTGATTGATGACATTGACTTTCATCTCGTTGCCTTCAATCTCTAGCACCATCGATCCCCGACCACCATACATATAGTCACTGGGGTGATTGTCGCCGCTATCAATATCTGATTGAGTGACTTTGCGCGCAGAGCTTGTGCCACCACCGTAACCCGCTCCGTGGGTGATATAGACAGTGCCTGAAGACGCAGCACCGGCTGTTTTAGTGTAGGCACCATCGCCGTCAACCCGTCCATCGCCAGTATCGAGGCTATGCGCCGAATTGCTGTAAGTGCTGGAGTTGCCGTAGTGATCGCTGATAAACGAGGTGCGGGAGTAATAGTGGTTATGACCGGCCATCACCAAATCAACGCCATGTTTTTCTAATATTGGCAGGAAGTTTTCACGCATCCGAATCAAGTCTCGTTCGGTGTCAGAGTCGTGGCCTGTGCCATAAGGGGCGTGATGAAAAGTGGTGATTATCCATTCAGCCTGAGTGTTGCTTAAGTCTTTTTCTAACCACTCATCCATCGGCCCTGACAGGTCATTGTGTTCAGTGTCGGCAGAATTGAGCACCACCACATGAACGTTGCCGTAATCGAAAGAATAATAAGCTTCGTGACCCGAAGGTTCGCCGCCAGCCTCTCCTTGGGTTGGCAAGCTAAACAGGTCGTAAAAACCACCGGTTTGAGTGTCAACATCAGCCGAACGATTATCATGATTACCCATCGAAGGCCACAGTGGTGACTGTTTGAGCAAATCAGGGTATTGATTAAATACCGCGTTTTGATATTCCTGTATGGTGCCATCGACATAGGCGTTGTCGCCAAGCATCAACCAAAAGTCAGTGTACTTGCCGTCGTTGAAGGTTTTAAAACCATCTAATACATATTGCTGATCTTGCGTGTCGGGGCGATCTCCAGCAGTACCCGGGTCGCCAATCACCCAAATACGCGTAGGACTGGCCTGACCCGGCACCGGCGATGTTCGAAAGAATGTGTCGGCATCGTTACCTGCCAACACTGTGCCTTCGGATCCAATCGAATAGTAGTAGCGGGTTAAAGATGATAACCCGGTTAGCGTGACTTCGTGCTGGGTTGTGGCGGCCGAGTCGGTGATTGTTTGGCTCAGCGAATTGACGGCAGAACCAAACTTCACCTGACTTGAGGTGGCGCTATCGGTATCCCAGCGCACAATCATGCTGCTGTCTGTGCCCATTTGTACATAAGGGCCTCTGACAACATTTGCTGCCATTGACGCCGAACTACAGGCCAGCAGCACCAATGCGCTTATCTGTGTTCGCCTTTTTTTGTGGTTTAAATTACGAGCTATTTTCATTGTGTTAACTCCAACTTTGATGATTATTATGCGTCCACTGTCGTTATGAATCGTTATGAATCGTTATGAATCGTTATGAATCGTTGCGAATACTCGCCAGTGGTAAGCGGTTAGATTGCGTTATCTATATTAAATATTTGTGAATAAATTAATAATGATGAAAGCTGATATGAAGGTGATGAAAGCTGATGTTTCGTTTAACACATTGAATAATAACAATAAAATTTGATTGGCTATTGTCACACTAACATGGTTGTCGTCGGCGGTTGATTTGCTTAGTTCCATGTGAATCTCCGCCTACGACAAAGCATCAGTTTTCATCATTATTAAGTAACCGACAAATAGCTGAAAATAACGGGTCAAAACCAACCGAGGAATTTAGATGTTTTTTCAGCGTTTTACTTTTTTATTACTGCTCACTATTGCCGCAGCCATGCCCGGCAATGCGGCACCTTATACCGCTTATTTACCGTTAGATCATCAGTATGACCCTGCTCTACCCACCCCTGAATCGGTGCTCGGGTTTGGCATTGGCGAACGTCATCCGAGGCATGATCAGTTGCTCGGCTATTTAGATACATTGGCTAACAGTTCTGCACGGGTTAAATTAACCGAAATAGGAAAAACGCCTCAGTTGCGTAGGCAAGTGTTGTTGACTATCTCTAGCCCTGAAAATTTAGAAAACCTCGATCAGCTGCTGACCAAACGTAAGGATAAAGCCAAAAACAAAAACGAGCCTTTAGTCGTTTGGTTGGGTTATAGCGTTCATGGTGACGAAATCAGTGGCAGTAATGCTGCGATGTTGGTGGCCTATTATTTTGCTGCCAGTCAGCATAAGGATGTTAGTGAGTTATTGCGCAATACCCTTATTGTTATCGAACCCAGTCTGAATCCTGACGGCATGGACCGCTTTGTTAACTGGGTGACAACGCACCGGGGTACTACGCCTAATGCTGATGCCAATCACATTGAACATCATCAAGATTGGCCGACTGGCAGAACCAATCACTTTTGGTTTGATTTAAACCGCGACTGGTTGTTGTTAACGCAAATAGAGAGTCGCAACCGGTTAAAGTTCTTTCATCACTATCAACCCCATGTGGTGGGTGATTTTCATGAAATGAACACTGGCAGTTATTTTTTCCAACCGGGTATTCCCAGTCGAACACATCCTTTAACGCCAGCGGGCAATGTTGAACTGACCGAACTGCTTGGCGGGTATCATGCCAAAGCGTTGGATAAGGCAGGGCGCTTGTACTACAGCAAAGAAAGCTTCGATGACTTTTATTATGGCAAGGGTTCTACCTATCCCGATATTAATGGCAGCATCGGTATTCTATTTGAACAAGCGACCAGCCGAGGGCTGCAACAACAAGGTGACAATGGCCTGATAACCTTTGAGTTTGGTATTAAAAATCATGTGCTAACTTCGTTGTCTACGATAAAAGGTGCCTGGGAAAACAAACAAAAACTCAAAGCCTATCGACAGCAGTTTTATGTACAGGCCGAAACGTTGGCGAATAAAGAAAACTTTAATGGTTATCTTATCAGTGAGCCCGATGATGACTATCGGTTAACGGCTTTTTTGCAAAAGCTGGCGCAACATCAGATCAAGGTTTATCCGTTGGCGAAACACTTTGATTATAAAAACAAAGTTTATGCTAAGAATTCGACTTATTATATCCCGCTGGCACAGCGACAATATCGGGTGATCAAAGCGCTGTTTAATCAACAAACCAACTTTCAAGATAATACCTTTTATGATGTGTCTGGATGGACCCTGCCGCTTGCGATGAATATAGAATTTCACCCCATAAAGCGCAACCGTAGGCTCGAATTGTCAAAGACGCCTTGGAAGATGACTGTGAAGAAGCGAGCGGTAAAGGTTAATGTTGCAGTTGATAACAGTGCTTACTCCTATGCCTTCGACTGGCATCATTTTATGGCCCCCAAACTGCTTAACCAGTTATTAGCAAAAGGGGTTACGGCTCGTTTGGCGACCAAACGTTTTGTCAGTGTTATTGACGGCCAATCGCGACAATTTAAACCCGGCAGTATTGTCATTGCCCAAGGGCTGCAAACCATCGCTAATTGGCGTGATATCTTGGTTGAAGCTAGTCGGCAGAGCCAAATTGAATTGTTTAGCCTCACGACCGGATATACGCCTAAAGGCATTGATTTAGGCAGTAAATCATTGAAATCGATAGCACCGGTTAAAGTACTGTTGATTGGCGGCAAAGGGATATCGCAGCATGAAGCGGGTGAAGTGCGATTTTATTTGGATGATACTCTCAATATCCCGGTGTCAACGGTCGAACAAGATAGATTGGGTAAACTGGACTTGTCTGTCTACACCCATATCATTCTGGTTGACGGTAATTATGAGGATATTGTTCAGTCATCCACCGATAAGCTACAAAGCTGGATTAAACGAGGGGGCGTTGTTTTCGCCCAAAAACGTGCGGCCAAATGGTTGGCAGACAAGGGCATATTAAAGGCCAAATTCACCGCCAAAGACAAGCTAGAAGCGCTATTTGACAGTAAAAGCCTGGCCTACAAAGACAAAAAGAAACTGGCTGGTCGAAAGCGGATTGCCGGGGCCATATTTGCGTCTACACTCGATTTAAGCCACCCGCTGGCCTACGGTTACAGCCGAGCCGATTTGCCTGTTTTCAAAAATAGCACTCAAATTATGGAAACGCTGTCACTACCGTTTTCTTCGGTAGCTAAATATACCGCAGCACCTTTGCTCAGCGGGTATGCCGATACGAAGCTGGTTAACGAAATCGCCAATAAAACCGCGATTGTCGCACACAACCTCAATAAAGGCAGAGTGATTGCCACCAGCGATGTGATGGCCTTTCGTGGCTATTGGTACGGCAGTGCCAAGCTTTTGGCCAATAGTCTGTTTTTTGCCAAAGCTTTTGATGTCAAATTCTAAACCCAGTTCAGGGTTAATTACTAAACCGTTTCACATGTGAATTACTGGCAACCATGGTTGTTATTAAATCTTCATAGTCATCGTTTTTCCGTTTCCAGCAATCCTTTTCGGCTTCGAGCAGCCGATCCATTATTACTGTTCCGGGTTTATTATGAACGTTGTACGCGGCCAGATAGGCCAGACGGGTTTTCGCCAACGCCCTCAGTGGGGGCTTTTGAAGTTTTCATTTCTGTTTGTGCTGTTTTCATATTCATCACCGATTTTAGGGTTTGTTGCTTAAACATATCCCGATAGATGGCGCTGATTTTTTGCTGTACGGTGGGATCTTTGTTGATCCATTGTAACGGTTTGTCTGTTTTGTCAATTGGTCATAAAGAACACTAGAAACCAAACTTCAGTTGTCCAAATCACGCAAGGTGAGGGGCTTGGAGAGCATCACGTTGGCATGGAAATAATGCGTATCCCTTGTTATCTACGACCCTACTTTCTGACATAAAATACCACTGGTATTGGCATCAATAATCATCTTAAAGTACAATCATTGGACTACTGGCTAAGGCAGTTCGGCGATAATCCGAATGTTAAGCAAGCAGACAATGGTGTCATTGCTACTCTGGTACAAACGGGTTTGTTTAGTGAGTCGGTCATTGCGAAAACAAATAGTGTTATCTTATCTAGGAAAAGTGTAAATGGAACAGTTTGAACCTTATAATATTACAATTTTAGTCTCTGGTATCGTTGGATTCATCTTTTTGGCCCAGCTGATTGTTGTGGATTTGGTGGCGTTGAAAGGAAAACATACTCCCGGTTATCCAATCAAACCTGATCATGATGACTTTCTGTTTAGGGCTGTGAGAGCACACTCAAATTCAAATGAAAGTGTCGGAATATTTATCCTTTTTGTGTTTTTTGGTGTTCTGTCAGCATGTAATTCATATTGGCTTAATATATTTTCCTCTGTTTACCTAATTGGCCGTATAGCGCATATGTTCTTTTATTACACCAATATTAAGCTGGCACGTAGTGTATCATTTGGGTTGAGCTTGCTTGGTTTGTTGGGTATGTTCATAGTATCAATAATATCATGGTTTTAATCAGCCAATAATAAACGCAGCATCTGTGCTGCGTTTCTTCAGTTCGGCCTGATGGGGCTTGGTCCTGTTACAATGGTACTCCGCTGGTTTATATCTTTATTGTCTTACTGTCCTTAGCAACTTCTTTACCAAATACATCAATCTCGTAGCTATATTTTATTGCTGGTTCATTGAAATCTACTGTAAAATCAATGCTACCTGCTGCTTCGGCTACATCGATTTTTAATTGCGCCGTATCAACTCCACATACAACATGACCAATCTGGTGTTCGAGATAAGTGACAATGATAACGGCTTCTAATTTTTTTATATCAAGACTATAAGTTGTTGTTAAGTCGTTAAATTTTGCAATGCCCTGTGGATTGTTATTTTGTGCAGTTGTCATTTGTAATATTTCCTGATTTTTATTGAGCGAGGATATTAAAGTTATTGGAACTACTCAGTCTAATTGACTGAACTTCAACTTTAACATGAAGTCGCCATATTACTTACTGTGCTAATGAAGCCACATCCTTATGAAGTGGCACAATGGACTTGGACAACCCAGTTAAGACATAATTGACTCAAGTCGTCTACGTAACCACAGATATTATAGCTGCCGAATACAGAGTTCAGTGCCGCATCGACAGTGGGTTGAATGCTGCCACCGAAATAAATCAAAGTGCCGATTTGATTACCTGCATCGTTGACCAAGTATTCTGCATCGGTGCCGATCATCCAACTGCAATGATCATTCCCTTCTAATAATTAACCCTTAGGTCAACATCAGCAAATGCCTCATAGGGATTAAGCATAATATGATAGGTCACTGTAGAACTTGAGTTATTGGTTAATGAACACAATCCTGCATTACCGGAGTTATATGCACGACAATCATAATCGCTTGTTGTCGCCTCAAGACCTGCCCTAACATATAAATCTGCATCACCAGTACCGCCAGTTGTTGTGACATTTAAGGTTTGCGAAGCTGGTACATCAATAGTGTAATAAAGCGTTTCAGTGGCTGAACTTAAACCTGTTACTTGCTGGCCATTTGTTAATACATTACCTGTTGGTGGTTGTACCACGTCATTGTCTAAATGTGCGGTTAACTGTGCGCCTGTGTATGCACTGTAGGCGTAGGCATTAATGTAATAGGTGCCTAAAGCTGGGTTAGTAATAACACACTCTTCATTATTGCCTGAATTTTGTGAGCGGCAATCATAGTCATCGCGCGAGGCATGTGCGCCATATTTAACCATGATATCAAGATCGCCAGTGCCATTTGCAGTTACAATTTTAAGCG
>JABSOG010000452.1 GCA_013216025.1 Algicola sp.
CATAGATCAGGGATTCGTTCACCACACCTGTTTAAACCACCACGACCCCAACCTTCGCAGGGCAAGTGGTGTTAAAAAAGCGAATACCGAGATGTCGGACCATTGGCGCATTTTTTACCCACTTGGTGGAGTGTCAGGATGACCGACAGGACTAACCCGCAGGGATGCTTTGCGAGTACCAAACTCAATTCAAACCACCACGACCCCAACCTTCGCAGGGAAAGTGTCACGATAACAAAAAGATGTCGAGCAACAGTGTAAATGGTGGTTAACTCATCACAATTCAAAGATCTCGATGTCTTGCTGGTTCTGGTCATTCTGGTGCAACCGGTTAACCTGTTGGTCATCCCTGTTAATACCATTGGTCACCTGATGGTCGATTCTTTCAGCAATGGCTTTGAGAGTGACTAGCTCAAAAATATCTCGTACCTGTAGTCCAACACCAAACAGGCCATTACACTGTGTCATCAATTTGGTTGCTGTTAAGGAATGTCCGCCCACCCTGAAAAAGTTGGCGTTGTTGCTCAATTCAGCTGCGTCAACCTTTAACAAAACCGACCATAGTTCGGCCAGTGCGATCTCGGTGTCTGTTTGTGGTGATATATCGGGGTCGATAGAATTGTTTTTGGCCGGTTTGGGCAGTTGTTTTTCATCGATTTTGCCATTATTTGAGAGCGGCCAGTGGGCGATCAATACAAAGTTTGACGGCACCATGTGTTGCGCCAAACGAAAACTGAGTTGCTTTTGCCAATGGTCAATGTCAAGGACAACCTGGCTGTCCCTGGGTTTTACGTAAGCGATTAACTGATGTTCACCGGTTTGTTGTGTACGAGCAAATACCCGAGCTTCTTTAAACTGTGGCAGTGCCAGCAATTGATGTTCAATTTCGGCCAGTTCTATCCTAAAACCGCGTATCTTTACTTGTGTGTCGATTCTGCCCAGGTATTGGTGGTCGCCACCTTCGAGTTGACGAACAATGTCACCCGAACGGTATAAGCGTTCACCCGGCGCATAAGGATTGTCGATAAAACAAGCTGAAGTCAGAGAGTCTTTGTTAAGGTAACCGGAACTCACCCCTACGCCGCCAACGTAAAGCTGGCCGCTGACGTTGATTGGCAAGCGTTTTAAATTGTCGTCAAGTACATGCAACGATACCCCTGGAAGTGCCTGCCCGATATTGCTGACTTTGTTGGTAATATCCTGATTGGTGATGATTTTACAGGTGCTGTGAATGGCGGTCTCTGTGATGCCGTACATGTTAACCAGCTTGACACTGGGATGATGACGATGAAAAACCGCCAGCTTGTCGGGCTGCAAAACATCACCGCCAAAAATAATGTAACGCAACGACAACTCGCTGCTGTTAACAAGCGACTCGATGGTCGACAAATGATAAAAGATACTGGGTACCATATTCAGCACCGTTACCTGGTAGGTTTTAAGTAAATCGGCAAAGCGGGTCAGATCCTGGCGTTGTTGCGGGGATATCAACACCAACCGGCCACCGTGTAACAGTGCGCCAAACATTTCCCACACCGAAAAATCAAAACACAATGAGTGGAATAAACTCCAAACATCCCCAGCACCAAAGTCAAATGGATTGGCGGCTGTGAAAAACAATCGGGTTACGTTTTGATGTTGTACCATAACGCCTTTGGGTATCCCCGTGGACCCTGATGTGTAGATGATATAGGCCAGATCCGTTACCGCATTGATAGAGGGCAGGTTGTTGGTGGGGGCTTGGGTAACGATTGGGTCATCCAACCACAGGGTGTTGAAAGTCTGCTGTGTCTTGATATTCAAACTGTACTGTTGTGCTGGTGATATCAGTACCAGTGTTGCTTGGCTGTCGTCGAGTATGGTGGTAATGCGGGCGACCGGATCATTGATATTGATTGGCAAATAACAGCCGCCGGCTTTTAATACGGCCAGCAAGCAAACAATAAAATCGCTGGATTGCTCTGCGATAATCGGCACGATAGTGTTGTTGGTAACCCCTTCGTTGCGTAAAATATGGGCGAGTTTATTGGCTTTTTCATTGAGTTGACAATAGCTTAACCGATGCTGACTTTCTGCGTCGATTATCGCCGTGTTGCCACCAAAGGTGGTGACCATTTGCTCAAAACGCTGGCCAATGCTGGCAAGGTCGACATTGTTCGTCTGCTGCTTTTGGCTGTGTAAAAGCGCTTGTTTTAGTTCATGCGGGGTTAACAATTCGAAGCCGTTTAGCGGGTGTTCGGGCGCTTTTAGCATAGCATTTAGCAAACCGTCAAAGTGGGCACGCAGCCGTTTGATGGTGCTGCTTGTAAATAGCGCGGTATTGTAAACGATGTTTAATGTCAGTCCGGCACCTTGAGCGTTTATCAAAAAGGCGATATCGTACCGGTTGTACTGTGCGATAGTCGGATCACCGTCCAGCGCAACCATTATGTTTGGATCGTTTGGGTTATTAGCCTGGTTGTCTGCCATGGCCTCTGTGGTTTGTTCGGTGACATTGGCACAGGCGTGTTTTACCTGGGCCAACAAATCGCAAAAGTTGTGGGTCAGGGTGACTTTGCTGCTTATAGTGGCTCTGTTTTTAGTTGTCTCAGGACCGGTTTCCAAGAGCACGTTCACCGCAATTGTTACGTCACCACTGTATCGAGCTAGCAATACTTTGATGGCCGAAAGCATTATGACAAAAACAGGACTGTTTATGGTGGTTATGGAACGTTCCATTTTGTTCCCAACAGAATATTTAAGCACGCCACCGACCGAAGCGTGTTGGCATTTTCCGGTTTGTGTCGTCATTTTTAGAAGATCTATTGGCAGGCTAACCGGCCTGTTTTGGTCAGCATTGGCAAGACCAGATTGCTGCTGTGACAGTTTTTTCAAAAAATCGGATAACGGTTTAACACTCAGGCCATCGACAAAAGCCAAAGCCAGTTGTCTTGATAAGCTGGATTGTTGCTGATATTCGTTCTCATCAAAATACAGGATCTGTAAAGCTTGCTGCCACGGGTTGAGATCTTGCTCAGGAACGATGGCCTGCAACAGGTGGTTTTCGTCCAGTGTTTGTTTGTATCCTTCGATCGGGTTGATGGGGATGAGATAATCAGTGCCCAGTTTTGCCTCTTTTAATCCGCCATAATCACTGGCAATCACCGGTATCCCCCGGACCATGGCGTCAATAGTCACCATGCCAAAACCTTCGCTCCACAACGACGGAACCAAGAGTAGTTTGGCCTGTCTCAACAAATCATTGAGGTCTTTTTGCGGCGTGAGCACGGTAATATTGACGAAAGATTTGATGGTGGCCAAGTCTGTTTTGGTGGTGCCCCAACCTGGAACGACGGCGAAGGCTATGGTGGGGTTTTGTTTGGCCAATCCCAGCACAATGCTCAACCCTTTGACGGCGCAAGGATTAATGCACAAAACATAGGGGTTGGTAAATCTGGCCAATACAGGAAAAGTGTCGCCATAATGCGGTGGGTGGTTGGTCAACAACCGCTCGGCAAAATGGTCCGGGCCGAAATGGTCTGCTACCAATCCGGCGACAAAATTGCTGATCGTTACAATCGCCCGACATTGCCCAATTAATTGGCTGCGGCGCTTGCCAGGATATAAACTCTCTTCACCAAAGGGCAACATTTGTGGGGTGTGGGCCAAATAAATCACCTGGTTTGGCAAACAGCTCAATGCAGTCGACAATAGCGTTTGTGACGGGTCTTCAGCCGATACAAATACCCAATCAGGCATTCTTTGTGACAATTCGCTGTACAACACCTGATGTAATGCTGCTGGTTCAAAAACAGCATGAACCTGTACGCCCTCAATGGAGTAAATAAAGCGGTCGTGACGGCTCTGAACGTTTATGCCTTGTGAGGTCAATTGGCTTTTTAGCGCTTGCAAGCTGGTATCTGCCTCAAAAGACAAGGCTGGGGCAATTACCACTACGTTGTGCCCCAATGCAACCATACCCTGTGCCAGACATCTGTTGGAAACGTTGGCACCGCCATAAATTCTTGAATAAGGCAAATTCATGGTTAACACAAACTGTTGGGGGCGTTTACTGATGGGATCCGGTGAGCTAAAAAGCTGATTTATCAGCGGATTACTGGTTAGCGTTATGGTGTTTTTAATGGGTTGAGCTGTTGTGTGACAAGTTGTCATTGGGTCTTCTCAGTCCTTGGTGTTGCCTGACTATTTACTTTATTTAATCACGTTTGGAACGTTCCATCAATGGTTTATTTAAATCACAGGTGCAGGTTCTATCGGTTGGACGTAACTGCGAATGTTAATCGGCCTTATTGTTTTTTTATTTTGAAACAAATCAAGAAGGTAGCTAACACCCCAACGGTGCTTGCAGGCGGCCCAAGGTTTGATTATTCACAACGTAACGAATTAACGGGTTTTGTCATTGCTGGTTTTCCCAGTTTTTCTGCTGAGGGTGCAAACCTATACTGTGGATCAGATAAAAGCGGCGATTGGCAAATATGGGCAATGACGTGGCTGCCGTGGTTGACATAGCCGAAGAAGGATTCACCACCAATACAAAACCCGCGATAGCGCATCGGCTTGATCAAGATATCGTTGTTTATTGGCGGCATGCACTGGGTTTGCCGGGATCTGTTGATTTAGTCACCTATAAACCACATGGCAGCGACGAAGGCACATTCATGATGACTGTCACCCCAGGTGACGACTTGACGCCGATAGGAGTAGTGCCGTTATTCTCATCACTGATGGCGTGGCAAACGTTGGCCTGACAGAAAAAAAGCCTTTATTGCGCTTTTGCAAAAACAGATGCTAGGTTATTTACTTTTATTATGGGCAATAGCGCCAACCGGCCTTTATTGCAGGAAATGGCCAAGGTGTCTAACGGGTTTTCGATGAACGTCTCCAACAGTGATGATATTTTTGGCAAATTAATGGAAGCGACATCAAAGTTAACCCACGAGGCACTGCACGATGTTAAGGTGAAATTCTCAGGGGTCAAAGTTGCAGACCTTTCAACAGAAAAAGTCGGTAGTCTTTACAGAGGACAACAGCTCATCATTTTCGGTCATTACTGGGGCGCAGGTGAAGCCCGTATCACCATTGACGGTAAAGTTTCTGGCACCCACAAAAGCTATTCTACCGATTTTTATTTTCCCCAAACAAGTGTGCTTTACCCCGAACTTGAGCGACTGTGGGCTTATGCAACCATAGAAAATCTGCAAAACCAACTGGATTATTACGGCCAAGATGCGGATATTGAGCAGGCAATCACTGACTTGGCCATAGACAAAGGATTGGTGACAGACTACACCTCGATGATTGTTTTAAGAGAAGAAGAGTATGCCAATCGGGGTATTGATCGTCGCAACTCTAAACGTGTCAAGCTGGAACATGCGGCCAGACAACAACGTCAACAACAAGCCGTTCGCACCCATCGTGTTGATCAAAAGAAACCTATGTACAAGTCAGCTGCGCCCAGTCACAAAAGTCGAGGCGGTGGCGGTGTTTTTAGAATTATTAATCAAACCCCAATTGGTTAATAAGTCACTCAACCACAGCGCTGTTTGCTGAACTCTGAGTTCTGAGAGTTCAGTTTCTGTAAGCTTGTTTGGATTTGAGTTATTAGGGAAGTTATAATGACCATCATTATAACCATTAGGGGTGATCCACGAATAGTTGGGCAGGTTGTTGTTGTCTATATCCTCTTGCAATGTTGTGTAATCGACGATACAGGGTGGTGCCATTGTTGACAGTGTGAGGAAACTGGCAAACGGATTGTGCCGCTCTATATACCTAAACTCGTCGCTATTATTCAGGTCTTCTATATAAGCTTTCCAGGTCAACGTTGTTGGCGCAGTCGCGGCCATTATCCGGTCGCAAATGGTCGGTTGGATTAGGCCAGTTAGAAAATCATCCGTTAGATTGTTGCACAATTGACCTGAGATGGAAGTCAGGTAGTTGGTATAAGAAGGATGCATAACCCCATAAGAATGAGGTATCAGCATGCCTGCATTGGCAATGTCCAGCATTGTTTGATTATTTAAAACATCACCACAATATTGATTTTCCATCATGATAATGATGATGTGGTCGAAGACTCTGTTTGTTGGAGTATTTTGTGTCGTCATTTTTATCGCCTTTATTAGCATGGTTGTTTAAGTTAATACGCTGCTTGCGCTGCGTATTTAACACTGTAACCCGCTTTAATCTGCTCGTCGGCGTCACTGTGGTGTCACTGTAGTGTCAGTTCGGTACCACTTTTTTAGTTCACCTCTTTAGTTCGTTTTGCCCGCTCAGTGTCCAAATTGAAAACTATTGACCCCATAATATTCTATTTTTGTAATGTACGGTAATGTTGATCAATCGCCGTGACTTATAGTATTCGAGACGTGAGTTACCACTGTTAATACGATTATTTTAAGGGTGATAACCAACCCCCGGCAATAATGTCATTCGTGGGGAAAATGAGCGGGGAGTCCCCTGTTTAATTCAACGGTCAATACTAAAAAGAGAATAATATGAGCTTAATTACGATAACCCCCTATGACGCTGGCAATGCAAATAAGCGAAAAGTCACGCCAGGAACAAACAAAGGTCGCATAGCGATAGTAACACTGACCAATAATTGGTGCGGCGAAATTACCATTGCCGATGCGCCAGTAGTCACGTTTGAAGATGGATCTGGATCAGGCTTAAACGCCGGTATTCAAGCGTATGGGGTTTCAGTT
>JABSOG010000453.1 GCA_013216025.1 Algicola sp.
TATCTTCGCGAAGGTTTAAGTTGATGCGACTGTTGAAGTTGCCACCAAGCGCAAAGTTCATCAGGCCGTTACGGTAAAATTCGCCGGTAACATCCAATTTAACCCCACGTTTGCCGATACGAATTGACGACTGGGCTGCCTCATCTTTGTTAACCAAATAGATGGTCATCGGTTTTTTCAACGGCATTGGCAAATTCAAATCAAGTGTCGGTGCCTTACCCTGCCATTTATCGAAGCTGGCCAGTTCTTTTGCGAGTTGAGACTGAGCCAGATTAGACACTACAATCATTTGCGCGGCGGACGGTTTAAAGTGTTTGTCGTAAAACGCTTTGACATCTTCTACCGTCAAGCCGGTAACCGTCTCCATGGTACCGCTGCTGGGTGCTGCGGCAATGTTGTCACCAAACATCAACTGGTTAAATGCGCGGCTCGCCAGATAATCAGCATCCTTTTTGTTGTTTTGTATGCCCTGTATCGCCTGCTTTTTAATTCGGTCGAATTCTTCAGCTTTGAATGCCGGTTCAAAAATACTTTCTTGAACCAAGGCAATGGTCGCGGCCAGATTTTTGGTCAAGCTGTTAATACTGACACCAATGTAATGATTGCCGGTGTTGATACGAACCTCAGAACCGAGCATACGCAAGGCTTGACTCATTTCTTCAGCACTGTGTTTGTTAGTCGATTCGCTAAGCATTGCGGCCACAAACTCGGCAGTACCAGCTTTGCGAACATCTTCGTAGTAGTGACCCGCAGGGATCTTCAACAACAACGAGGTGGTTGGGGTTTCATCAGAAATACTGCCCAGAATGCGGACACCGTTTGGCAACGATTGACGCCAAAAATCAGGTATATCTACCGAGGCTGATTTGCCCGGCACTGGATGCACGTTACGGGCAAAGGTGTCAGTGGCACGACGAACTTTTAAGTCCTTCTCTGATGTAGTCGATTGTTGGTCAAACTTTTGCAGTTTTGGTGTAAAGGTATCGGCATGGGCAATCATGTCGAGCTTGCCTTTAGGCACGATGCTCATAACCACCGAATGCTGACCTTTGATGTATTTTTTGAATACCCGCATAACATCCGCTTTGGTGACATTGACGTAACGAGCAATGTCCTGCTCAATGTAGTTAGGGTTGCCGGTAAAGGTCTCGTTACCTGCAAGGGTAGTGACTTTGCCTGCGACACTTTGCAGACCGAATATGAAGTTCGACTCCATCGACGCTTTAACCTTGGTCAAATCTTCATCTTCAACACCACGTTTTTCAAATTCATCCAGGGTATCGCGAATGATTTGTTCTAAATCACCCAAAGATTTACCTGAAGCCGGATGTGGCAACGCCAACATGTTGAATCGACAAGCTAACTCAGAACACGGATGGCTGACTGACGATTGTACTGCCAGCTGAGTTTTAACCAGATTTTGATACAACAATGAGGTTTTACCGCCACCGAGTATTTCTGACAAGATATCCAGCGGCGCTTCGTCTGGATGACGAGCCGATACGGTTGGAAAAGACAGATAAATTAATGGCAAGTGAACGTTGTCTTCAAGCGAGATGTAACGGGTTTCACTCAAGGTTACCGGTTTTTTCTCAGGCATTTTAACTTCTGGACCACGAGGAATAGAACCGAAGTATTTGGTGAGCATGGTCAACGCTTCTTTGGGCTTAACCGCTCCACCGATAGTCACAGTGGCATTGTTTGGACCATACCAACGCAAGAAGAATTTCTTCAGATCATTAACATTAACCCGATTCAAATCATCCATATAACCGATAACCGGCCATGAATACGGGTGACCTTCAGGAAACAAAGCTTGTGAAACACGCTCGTTCAAACGGCCATAAGGACGGTTGTCAACACGCTGACCCCGTTCATTTTTAACGGTTTCGCGCTGCACTTCAAACTTGCTTTGGGTAACGGCGTCGAGTAAAAAGCCCATGCGATCGGCTTCAAGCCATAACATCGTTTCGAGATTATTGGCCGGGACGGTTTCAAAGTAGTTGGTGCGGTCAGTATTGGTAGTACCATTCATGGTTCCACCGGATTCGGTGACCAGTTTAAAATGTTCTTCATCGGCAACATTTTCAGAGCCTTGAAACATCATGTGCTCAAAAAAGTGAGCGAAACCTGATTTGCCCAATTCTTCGCGGCCAGAACCTACGTGGTAGGTAACATCAACATGTACCAGTGGGTCAGAGTGATCTTCGTGAATGATAACGGTCAGGCCGTTATCTAGCTGGTATTTTTTGTAAGGGATAATGGTTTTGCCGGGTTCGCCCTTAACCTGCTCGATAAAAGTCACGCCAGGGACGAGATCGCTGTCGGTAACCTTTGCTGTTACTTGTTGTTCGGTGCCAGCAGCGCTGGTGCTGTCGGGCGCTTTGCCCGAAGGGCTACAGCCTACTACGGTGCCCAACATTACTGCCAGGGCCAGATTCTTAATTCGTAATTCCACGTTAGTCAACCTTGTTGTGTTAGATCGACCATAGTCTACGTCATTTTCACCCCGCTGGCACCCCATTGCCCCGGTTTGACTGGCATGGCTTTGTTTCGAATCATTTCAAGGGTCGCGTCAGGATCATTGATTGGCTGGGCAATTCGCGGTATCAACATCAATGGTGGCAATGGCGTTGCCTTCATTGTCAAAATAGTTGTAACCGACAACCACTTTGTGCCTAACCAACGTTTTCATCCCGTTATCAAGACAAGTTGCCTCCATCAATTGTGATGTCACGACTTTAACAAATTGACGAACATCCACATCAGCGACCTTGGTATTGACCAAAGTGTATAGGTAATTGAGTTTATTACCCACGGCATTGGCTGAGTTCAGACGGGTTTCGTCGTCAAGCATCATAGGTGCTGCATTGTTGGTTTCGATCACCGATGCACGTAACAATTTGGCTGTATTTTTTATGTCATATTTTGCTGTAGATTGACAACCGGCAGCCGCCAAACAAAACAATAAAACCGAAAACTTGGATAACCTATTCATATATAACGCCTTAAAGTAAGATGATTGGGGTCAAAAACACTGACGCCAATTATGCATGGCCAGGGTATTCAACGCAAATTCGAACGACTGCGGAGATAAATAAAGCTGCCTAGGCAGATTTATTAAATAATTTAACCCCTTTTACCGCCCCCATTCGTTTTGTTGGTGAATCGGCAATAATCAAAGGATGTCATCATGAACAAATTAACCCTTTTATCTCGTGCTTTAGTCTTAAGCGCAACAATAACAACCGTTTTGGCAGGTTGCTCAACCAATACCCCAGAAGAGTCGGCCAAGAATGATAAAGCCGGTGAACAAACCGCCTTGACCAAACCCAAGGAGGTTACGACAAAGCAGGTTAAAAACGAGCAACTCACACAGCAAGAAGCCACAGCACAAGAAACAAGAGCAAAAGAAACCAAAGCCGCGCTTCAACAAACTCAAATGGCAGATCACGACGAATACCAAGTCGCTCGGGCGAGTGTGGCCTCCGAAAAAATAGCCGTCGCAGGTGCCAAAAGAGCAAGGATGGTTAAAATGAAACCATCGCTGACTTATGCGCCGGGCGCGCCTTCACCCCAATTCCAATTTCACGCCGAACAACCCAATCGCGAAAATTATGCCCAGGGAAAAATCAATCCGGTTTACAACACCGACCAAAACCCAGTCAGTACTTTTTCTATCGATGTAGATACCGCCAGCTACGCCAATGTCAGACGTTTGTTGAATCAAGGCCAATGGCCTGACAAAGGGGCTGTACGGGTTGAAGAAATGATTAATTACTTCAATTATAACTACCCTGCCCCCGCAACAGCCGACCAGCCTTTTGCCGTACACACCGAAGTAGCCGCCAGCCCGTGGAATCCCGGCACGCATTTAATGCGCATTGCATTGAAGGGTTATCAGACCAGCAAAGAAAACCTGCCGCCGATGAATCTGGTGTTTTTGTTCGATGTGTCTGGCTCTATGAATAGCCCCAACAAGTTGCCATTACTCAAACAAGCCTTTTCTTTGCTGACCAAACAGTTACGCGCAGAAGATCACGTCTCGATGGTGGTTTATGCCGGGGCTTCGGGTTTGGTACTCAAACCCACTGCCGGTGACAAACAACAAGACATTATGGCGGCGTTGGATAAATTGTCGGCTGGCGGCAGCACCAACGGCGGCGCGGGCATTGAGTTGGCCTATAGAACCGCTGGGCAGCATTTCACCAAAGGCGGTATCAACCGAGTGATTTTGGCCACCGACGGAGATTTCAACGTTGGCATCACCAACATGGATAAACTGAAGAGCTTGGTCGAAAAGAAAAAGCAAAGCGGCGTATTCTTAAGTATTCTTGGTTTTGGCCAGGGCAATTACAATGATCATCTGATGGAAGAATTATCCAACATAGGCAATGGTACAGCCTATTATGTCGACAGCTTTAAAGAAGCCCGCAAAGTATTCTCTGACGGCCTGACCGGCACAATGCTGACCATCGCCAAAGACGTCAAAATTCAGGTTGAATTCAACCCGGCTTACGTCAGCGAATATCGCCTGATTGGTTATGATAACCGTCAACTCAAACGCGAAGATTTCAACAACGACAAAGTCGATGCCGGTGATATCGGCGCTGGCCACACAGTGACCGCCTTTTATGAGATTGTAATGGCAGGGTCAGATTACCATTTCAGCGATCCGCTGCGCTATCAAAGTAGTCAGGCTAAAAGCAACAAAACCCCCGCCAAAAATGACGAACTGGCCTTTGTGAAACTACGCTACAAAAAACCTGATGAAGACAAAAGCCAATTGATCCGATTGCCGATTTTGGCCAGCAGTATCAACAGTGATTTTACCAAAGCCAGTGGTGAGTTCAAATTTGCCACGGCTGTTGCAGCATTTGGTGAAAAACTACGGGGCAGTCAATACGTAGATTGGTCGATTGAACAAATAAAACAGACCGCAACGGCTAATTTGGGCAAAGATACTTGGGGTTATCGTCACGAGTTTGTACAATTGACTTTAAATGCCGAGGCTATCAAATCTAAATAAATAATGACAATGGAAAACATGTGACAAACTGGTTATCCCGCTGGTTAAAACCAGACGAAAGTGCCGAACAATTGATGCTCAGGTATGCCAAAACCGGTAAACCTGAGTGGCTCGATGCTTTGGTCAAACTCAATGGTGATGATTTATATCACTTTTTATTGAGCCAGACCGACCCAGCGATGGCGGCTGATTTATGTCAGTCAGCCTGGGTCAAGGTGATAGAAAAGCGTGAATACTATCAACCCGGCGGCAAGTTCAAATCATGGCTGTTTACCTTGGGGCGCAACCTGATGATTGACCAGTTACGCCACCAGAATCGTTGGCAAGCCATCGCTTTGGCAGAAGACATGCTTGAAAGTATTGAGTTGGATGATGAAATGGCCGTCAAAGATACCCAAAGCCAATTTGATGCATTACTCGATAACCTACCGTTTTTACAAAAAGAAGCCTTTGTGCTGCAACAAGACGGATTCAGTCTTATTGAGATAGCCACCATTACCGGCGAAAACAGCGAAACCATTAAAAGCCGTTTGCGTTATGCCAGAACGGTTTTTAAATCATTTATCAATCAACACAAGGAGGGGATGTGATGAACGCAGATGACCAAAACTCTCTTGATGACGCGCTGAATCCGCACTATCAAAAGCGCAAGCAACAACACAAAATGCCTGGGGCTGTGGCACAAGCCATTCACGACCATGCACTGCAATCCATGATTGACCATACACAACAAGCCAAAAGCAAAAAGTTTTTGCTGCTAAGGCCGCCTATTTGGGCAACGACCTTTGCCGCTTGTTTTGTGATGGTGATATCAATCTATTTTATGCCGATAGAGCCCGACTTTGAAACGGATGCGACTTATATTCCAGCTGAAAAACCGATGACTTCACAACCCGCACCAACAGTCAAAGCAGATGCACTGGTCATGGATGAATTCTCGCCAGGGAGCAAAACTGAAGAAAAACGCCGATTAAAAAGAACGCCAACTCACCACTTTAAACCCCCAAGCCAAGCAGCCGCGCCAGTACCCGAGTCGGCGGTAGTACGACAACAGGAGACAATGCTAGCAACAGAGCGACAAGAGTCTTCCCCCTTGCTATACCAAGCCCCAAAACTGCCTGAAACATTGCAACTTAAAGCCGCCAGCATTCCTGATGGTAATTCAAAGTACCGTGCACAACTGGCCAGCGTTGCAAAAGCCAAACAACAGGCAGGCAAGAAAAAACAAGACAGATTTAATTATACCGATGCAGACATGGCTGATGAGGTAGAAACAATCGTAGTCGCTGGTGCCAGAATCAGTCAATCAAGCAACACGATTGACCAAACGGCTGACAATATGCAAAAAAAGGCAATCAAAAAAACAGTAGTACAAATACAAGCGCGTGAGGGTAAACCATACAACCAGCAACTAAAAACCATTGATTGCGATGGGCAAATCCAGCTTGTCGACATAAAACACCTTAAAAACATCAAACATAACGACTGGGTGCGCCTTTATTTTGACCGTTCTGGTCAGCTCACCCATGTTGAAAAACTCAAACAGAAGCCGAAAAATTGCAATGACCGCACAAATATCCAATAAACACTGCGCCCGCACAACGCATTCACCACTGCTTGAGGCTTATCTGGCTCCCTTACAGGCTGCCTGTAAGAAT
>JABSOG010000454.1 GCA_013216025.1 Algicola sp.
TACAGTGGCACCAGTGGTAATAGAAATGCCCCTGCACTGCGCGCGAATACCTGAACGAACTGGCCGAGTAGCTTTTTGGCCACTTGTGGGGTTTGAGTTTCTTTTTCGAGGTCTGTCAGCGCTTTGTCTGAACCAATGGCATTGGCTTGACGGGTGGTGACCATAACGGCTTTGGCATGGCCGACCAGTTTAAACTGTTGGGTCAGCCATATAACCAATATTACGGTGATAACAATCGCAAGGTAGTCGATCACTTGTTCTGGTTAGCCTGCTCTGCTTGTTTTGAAGGTGCTAGTTCTTGAGACTCTTGCTTAACTTCATCGCTGGCGGATTTTTTAAACAGGCGCTTTAGCGGCAACCACAAAAAACCTTTGAAGGTGTACCAAATCCCAGCACCAAGCGCTATCAAACAACCTACAGCGGTGATCCCCGCGCCCGGTCCCATATAAGCCATCGCAGGAAACGACAGGGTCAGCATTGCCAATGCAACAAAAATAGTGAATTTGATTGAAGAAGTCATGGTTAGCTCTGTTTACTCTTTACTGTTACGTTACTTTACATTAGCACAGGGAAATTATCTGTTTTGGCACGCCGTCGTTTGCGCTTCGAAAAAAGCCCGGTCAAACTGTCTGGGCAGGCGCTGTGAGCCTTCCATTATACCCGCAACCCCCTTTTGCGCAATCAGATTGTTGTACTGCCAAACCCTCCGCTTGTCAGGCGTGACCTCAAATGTACGGCCATTCATGGATTCAACAATCAGCAAATTGCCATTATCTAACCACTGATGTTTTCCCATAATATTAGAGAAAAATGGCAAATTATCTGCTGCTTTAAGGTAGCTAGTCACACTGTCATCGAGCGCCGAAACGATCACGATTTTACTGCTGTGACCAAAGTCCTTTGATGCTATGTGGTTGTTGTCGTAAACCGAGAAGCTATTGCCGTCGATAAAATCTGGGTCGTGCTGACGAACAAATTTACCGCTGGTTAAATAGCGAATTTTGAGCGTTTTGGGGTCGTAAACAAACACCGTGTTATTGTTTCGCAGCGACACCATCACGTCCCCATGCTTAAACACACCTTCAGCCAGATGGCTGGGGAAAACCTCAACATCATTAAGATGAAACACATCGCCACTGACACTGGGTTTACGGCTAGACAAGGTCGACATATACAATAAACCATCGTAACCGTTGTCGTGAAGCAATTGCATCACCGACACTTGAGATATCAGCTCGCCGTCCTTTGAAATATGGCTAATGGTGTCGTCTTTAAATGTTGGGGTGAAGTTAGGAAACCCTTTGAGTTTTTTATCACGAAGTACTTGAGTGGGCAGCCAAAAATCACCCGTGTCGTCGACGTTTATCGAGTGGTGAGATAAGAAAGGCCGTTTGAATACTTCATTGCCACAACTGTCGAGCCTAATCAGGCCGATATTTTCGAAGTTAAACACGATATCGCCGTTGTCCATCAAGCGCGAACCATGAATATGAGTGCCGGGTTTGCCTTTGGGCACTAGGTGCTCAGGAACATGTGTTGCATCAGGCCAGATTTTATACCAGTCGACAGCCCATTTGTGCACTACTGAGCCATCAAAATCAATCACTTTGATGGCCAACTGGTGATCTTCACCAATGCTGGTAAGCAGCGTTAAACCCGGCTGAACTTTTTCTGGGTCATAGTCTTCGACTAATTTTCGGCCTTTGGCATCAACATAATACCAATCGTTGCGCCCGCTAACCTCACTAAGCGCCAGTTTGGCCTGCTTGACCATAAAATGCAGCTGTGGCGATGGAAACCACTCAAACTTTTGAGCGGCCATGCCATACACCAAGCAGATCACCATCGAGGCGAAATAGAATGAACGATTCATGACAATCCTTTTTTCTGGGACTTACAAATCTTCTTCGTCGTCTTCTTCGTCGAGTTCGTCTTCATCAATGCCTTCAAACGGATCGTCACTTTCAGGCACATCGCCGTCATACTGTTTGTATTCTTGACGTTGCAAATAAAGCTCTTTGGTAAACAGGTAAGGGTCAATTGCATCGTTGAGCAATTGTTCCTGACTCATTAAGTCAACCCGGGTATCCAGCGTTTTAATGGTCAGTTTCAACAACGATTGTGGCCACGACAGCATATTAAAGCCAAATGCTGCGGTATCAACAAGGTCACCCGTCAAATCTTTGACTGTTGTTGGCCCTGCCCCCGGCAACATTAAATAGGCACCTTGATCAACACCCCACACGCCAAGGGTTTGAGCAAAGTCTTCTTCTTTACGATCTAAGCCAAGCTTACCGGCCACATCAAAAATACCCAATATACCTATGGTACTGTTGATCAAAAAGCGCCCCGTGGTCACCCCGGCATCTTTGATTTTAAATTGCAGAATATCGTTGATCAGATTCACCGGCTCTTCGAGGTTTAAAACCACGTTTAAAAGACCCGTACGCACTGGGGCTGGCACATAATTGCCGTATCCCGTTGCCACTGGCTTGAGAATATACGCATCGAGCACTTTCCAGTTAAAATCAAATATCGGCCGGTTAAAGTCCTCAATCGGATCCCTTGGGTCGGTATCATCATAATATTCAACATCGGCCCCGTTTTCACCATTAACATTACTTTGCGCTGCCGCCACTTTGTCATCATTCATCGATGAACAGCCGCCGAGTAGCAACATCATACTCACCAACAATACTTTTGCTTCTATTCTTGCCATTACTCTCACCGTTTTCTCCTATAAAACCTGGTTAATGGTTACAGCGATTTCAGTGGTGTCTTTTAAACTGAACACCTGACTTTGGCCCTGTAACTCTCCAGCTGATATTGCGATATCCCCGTCTTTGGATAGCCGACTCCAAACAATAATTTTGTCGAGGGTCGACAATTTGTAGTCTTGCAACATCGCATTGGCATCGCTTAACTCTATTGTCATCGGGAAATCAAACTCACTTAACTTGATTACCGCCGCAGGCATCGGTCGACCCTGCGCCGCTTTGGCATAAATAAACAAGGTTCCACCTACGGGCACTTTGCCCTTAACAGTCTCATCTAATGTTATATGGACACTCACCTTGGCCATTTCAACACCTTGGTCAGAGATAGGAGCGGTGACTGGCGCAGAACCTTTGCCCAATTTGCCATTAACAAAGCCCATCCTTGCGTCGTTGGCTGGCAATAGCCGCGCCACAATCTGCCACGTAGCCATCGCTTTGTCTTGTTGCCCCATCTGTTCGGCGATATAACCCGCCATCAGCAGGCCATTGATATTATTCGGTTCGCTTTGCAGTAATTTACCCAGTAAACGCGCTGCAAGCTTCATGGATTGCTGATCTGACTTCATCAACAAGGATTGAACATAACTGAGTACAATAATGGGTTTATTTGGGTCTAGTTTATAAGCCCGTTCAAAAGCCAAAAACGACGAATCCATATCTCTAATGGCGCTGGTGACTTCGCCCAACATCCTCCAAGCCTGTGCATCGCCATCCTTTCTAAAAAGTTTGGTACGCAAACCCAAAGCAAACTGCTGCAATTCTTTGTCTGACAGTGGCTCGCCTTTATTCAACAACGCTCTATCGCCCAGTGCAGGCAACATAGACTGTACTTCTAGCCAGTCATCGAGCCTTTCATGCTCTCCCAACATATAATAAAACTGGACACCAGACACCATAAACAAAAGACCCGCGCCATACAGTATGTTCTGGTATTTCTTAGGGTTGGCTTGCCCCACCAATTGTTGTTGCTTTAGATCTTGCAACAATTGACGCTTCAATTCATTGACCGATGATTGATATTCTTTATCATCCAGTTCATCATGTTCTTGTAAAAACGCCAAATCTCGCAATCGCAAACGATAAGTGTTCACTTGCTCGCGTGACAAGGCCAAATATTCCCGCGCCAAAACATCCTCGTTAGATCTGACCGAGATAAACCAAACCAACATGGCCAGCGCCAGCAATACAACAACGCCTAAATAAAACATGTCCATATCAGCTACTCCCCGCTGGTTCGCTAAGTGGTTTATCAATAGGTGACGAGGATTGAGGTTGCTCGATATCACTGATCAATTTGTTCAATTCGCGCTCCTGCTCATCAGTCCATTGCGATTTATCGATGCCCAGCTGGCTTTTCTTCGATTTTAACCAAATCAGCACCATGGTAAACAGCACAAAAGCAATCGGTAGCAGCCACAAAATGAGGGTCGCGGCGGTGACCGGCGGTTTGTAATAAACAAAATGACCATAACGCTCGACCATAAAATTAATGATTTGTTGTTTGTCTTGACCTTGCATCACCAATTTGTGGACCTTATTACGCAAGTCTTTGGCAACACTGGCGTTGGAGTCGGCGATATTTTGGTTTTGACACTTGGGACAGCGCAACTCATCGGCTAGCTGCATATACAGCGCTCGCTGCTCGGGGTTATCGAACTTGTGAATTTCTTCTTCTGCTGTTGCCGTCGTTGAGATGGTGAGTAGCATTGTCATGAGCAGGAGCAATGTTCTTTTTGCCGTAACATTCGTTACTCGGGCCGCTTCGCGGGGAAAAGCGATCCACACGGAGGGGTGAAGAGAGTCACGGTGTCCACGGAGGAAAAGCTTAAAACAAAGAAAAAAGCGGGAAAAATTCTGAAGAACTATCAACATACTTGCAGTAACAAACCCATGGTTTTCTTTGCTTTTCATCTTTTGCCTTTCTCCGTGGACACCGTGACTCTTAGTTCCCTCCGTGTTATGACCATGGATGGTCGGTATGCCTTTTACGCCGGGAGCATTAAAAGGTGAGATCGCTTTTTCACGCGCAGCGTGGTGCGTAGCACAAAATATCATAGCTCAGCCCCCGCGCTTTCTACCGCAGTAGATTTAAGCTCAGCGTACTTGGCAGCGAACTTGCCCTTCCATACCCGAGGATTAATATCGCCCAGATGATGAATGCGTATAACACCTTTGTCGTCGACCAAGAACGTCTCCGGCGCACCGGTCACGCCCAAATCCAACAACGTCTCGCGAGTATTATCGAAGATATTAAATTGATAAGGATTACCCAATCGCGCCAGCTTGTCTTTTACATCTACACGCAATTGCTTCATATCAAAAGAATCACCAAAATCAGGGTCAATCTCTTGGTCATAATACAAACCGACAATTTTCACGCCCTGCTTGCGCAGTTCGGTCAAAAATGGCAACTCTTGATCGCAAGTGATACACCAAGTACCCCAAACATTGAGCAAAAAGGGTTCGCCAACTAAATCATCTTGTGTCCACTGCTTTTTGTCGTCCATTAAGTCATACAGCGCAAATTGCGGCAGTATTCGGTCGACGGCGGCCGACTCTCGCATCCGGGGATCAGAAAACAGCCCCGCCAGCAAAAAACCCACTAACACTAAGAATATGGCCAATGGCACCAAGAAAAACATTAACTTTTTGGCGTTTTCACTGATGACAGCACTCATACTTGCACCTCTGCAACCAAGTTAGGTTGTTCGTTCTCGGTCTCTTTTTTACCAATCAGACTCTTGCGTTTGGCCCGGTAACGTTTATCACCCAAGGCAAACAAACCACCGAGTGCGATAATCAAACCACCAAACCAGACCCAGCGAATAAAGGGTTTGTGATAAACCCGCAGCGCCCAAGAGCCATCTTTAAATTGCTCACCCAAGGCGACAAACAAATCTCGTGTTAATCCGGCATCGACCGCCGCTTCGGTCATTGCAGAACGTTGCACGGTGTAAAAGCGTTTTTCGGCGACCATATGCGCGACCTGCTCGTTCTCATATCGAACATCAACAACTGCCGCATGGCCGCTGTAGTTTTCTGCAGTAATATCTCTAATTTCAACAAACTTAAATTCGTAGTCGGCCAAAACCACGGTATCACCCGGACGCATTCGCACATCCTTTTCAACCCCGTAAGAAGAGGTTAACACCATGCCGATGATAGCCACTGCAAAACCCATATGACCAAAAACCATCGCCCATTCACTGCCAGTCATATTCGACAACGCCGCCACACCTTTTTGCTGAACTTCTTTTTTCGCCATCACTGATTGAATGGTCGAGATCATGATCCAAATCGACAAGATAACACCCAATAGCGCCATGTTTTCGACCTCAGACCGAGTGATGGTCAACATCAAAGAACCCACAACGATGCTGATACCCAGCGCAGTAAGCACTGGCTTTTTCAAGGTTGATAACTTGTTTTGCTTCCAACGCATCAACGGCGTGACACCCAACAATGCAACAAACGGCACCAACAAATAACCAAAGATCTCCGAGAAGAATGGCGAACCGATAGAAATAGAACCAAGACCCAACTCTTTATGAACCATTGGCAAGAAAGTACCAAGCAGTACCACTAAGGTCGCTACCGTCAAGATAATATTGTTACCCCACAAGAACACTTCACGCGAAAACAAGGTGTATTTAACATAGCTTTTCATGTGAGTGGCTTTAATCGCATACAGGGTTAAGCTTGAACCAATAACAACCGCCAAAAAGCCCAATATAAACAAACCGCGCTCTGGGTCGCTGGCAAAGGCATGAACTGACACCACAATGCCCGAGCGCACCAAAAATGTGCCAAGCTGGCTTAGTGAGAAACCAGCATTGTCCAAATGCACCGGCCACGACTTGAAAATACCGCGTTTCTCAGTCACCGCAAAAGAGTGAATAACAGCGG
>JABSOG010000455.1 GCA_013216025.1 Algicola sp.
GCACTTTAGTGTTGAAGATTCTGGCATCGGCATGTCGAATGAACATCAGCGCTGTTTGTTTAAACCCTTTAATCAAGCGGACAGCTCAACCACCCGAAAATACGGTGGTACCGGCTTGGGGTTGGCGGTATCCAAAAAACTGACCCAAATGATGGGCGGCGACATCTGGGTCGAATCAACCGTCGATGTGGGCAGTCGCTTTCAATTTTCTGCGCGCTTTAAAACTCAGGATGAAGCCGACATTAAACCCCGGACTGATTTGAAATTGCCACAGGATTTACGGGTGTTGGTGGTCGAAGACAATCCGGCTGCGCTTGAGATCATGATGACATTGCTGCAAAGCATGAATATCAGCTGTGACTCGGCCACCGATGGCCAAAGTGCTTTGACTGCGCTTTTACCGACGACAAGCGCTACAGCTTGTCCAGAAAATCACAGCGAAGCTGTACAGCCGCCGTACAATTTATTGTTTGTCGATTGGCAAATGCCGGGTTTAGACGGCATCACACTGGCGAGCAAAATCAACCAGCAACTGGCCGGGCAGGCACCGAAAATGGTGTTGGTGACCGCTTGCAGCAAAGATGAGGCCCATCAGGCAGACAGTGGGGGGCAATTTGGCGACATTTTACAAAAACCGGTTTCGCCCTCCTCATTGTTAGATTCCATTTGGGTATCGCAAGGGCGTGTTGTGGTCAGCCGTTGCAAAGTCAAAGGTTATGACCAGAAAAGCGAACAAGCCAAACAAAAACTGTGTGGCTGTCACCTGTTGCTGGTTGAAGACAACGAGATTAACCAAGAGCTGGCTGTCGAATTGTTAGAGTCGACTGGCGTCACGGTGACCGTTGTTGATAATGGACTACAGGCCTTGGAGGCCGTTAGTAAAACCGATTTTGATGGTATTTTAATGGATTGCCAGATGCCGGTAATGGATGGTTACAAGGCAACAATAGCGCTGCGCAAACAAGCCAAATACCGTGATTTGCCGATTATTGCCTTGACCGCCAATGCCATGGCTGGCGACAAACAAAAAGTGCTGGATGTTGGCATGAATGATCACATTGCCAAACCGATTGACCCTGCCAACCTGCTTGCGGTGCTGGCCAAATGGATTAAACCCTGTGAGTCAGTCATGGGTCAATCTGAGGATGAGCCACCTAAGGTGTTAACCTCGCAGGCCCAATTGACTGAAGAGGCTAGGGTGTCGTTGGGGCCGCTAAACGGCATTAATACCCGGCTTGGGTTAATCACGGTGCAGGGGAATGAAAAACTCTATCGGCGATTGCTAAATCGGTTTGTGCAGAACCAGCGCGACTTTGTCAGCCAATTTAAACAGGTGCTAAAACAAGATCAGCCCAGTGCTGATGAAGAGCAAGCACAACGATTAGCCCATACCCTACATGGGCTGGCGGGTAATATCGGTGCCACAGGGCTGCAACAAGCGGCGGCTGAGTTGGAAAAGGCATGTATTGAACGTGCAACAGACTTGCAACAGACTAGCTTATTGGGAACGGTTGATACTTTACTCAGTGAAGTAATAGACGCCCTGATGCAGCTAAATCCTCAGCAGTTAAAACCTCAACAATCAGACACACAGGCGCAAAGTGACTCACCAGCAGCAAATGTGCCCTTTGCCAATTTACTACATAAGTTACGCACCCTGCTCAGCGAAGATGACAGTGAGGCAGCCGATGTGATTGAACAAATCATGGCTGCACCCGTTGACCAAGCGCTGAGTGAGTCGCTCAAACCCGTAGAGGAGGCCATTCAATCTTTTGATTTTGATGGGGCATTGTTGCTGTTGGATAAAGTGCTGGATAAAGGGTTGGAAAAAGTGTTGAGCCAAATAAATATTGGCACTCAGTCATGAATTTGGCCTTTAGTCCCTTCAACTTGAAATTTCGAGTGCCTGGGACAGAATTGCGATACCGCCGACAGGCGTTGTCGATGGTGGTGCCTTTAACCCGAGTTGCCACTACCTTGCTTATTTTACTGTTTGCCGGTCTGGGTTTGGTGGGTGATTATCTCAGTGCCGGGCTCAGCGCGGGAGAAAACCTCAATGTATTGATGGTTATTCGTTTGGGCATCGCTGCTCCTTTGTGCACATTTTTAATTTTAATGACCTTTAAAGTCAGCAGTTACCGGGGGGTGGCAAGCATAGGTCTGTTGGCAGCGTTGCTCATTGGTGCTTGTCAAACGGCGGTTTGCTATTTTGCCGGTGCCCAACTGGCAGGTACTTGGTATGGTTTGTATGTGGTGATCTTTTTTTACACCATCACCATGACAGGCTTGAATCATATTAGTGGTACTGTGGCTTCATTGTCTATCCTCGGGGGATACAGTTATGTGGTGTTGCAGGTTCATGGCATGAACATCGACAGCTATTATATTCAAATGATGAGTCTGGTGGCGGGCATAACGGCTGCCGCCATCACCTCATACCTGATTGAACTGCAATCGCGCCGTCATTTTGCCAGCAGACAAACCCTCAAAGGGGTCACCAAGTCATTGCAACAGCGCGAAAAACACCTTTTCGAACTTTACCAGTATGCCCCGATTGCCTATGTCACCCTGTGCGTGGAAGAGCAAAAGGTCGGTGATCACAATTTGGCATTCGAGCGATTGCTCGGCATGGAAGGCCAGTCGGTTGATGACATGTTGTGGTCAGAGTTTCAGTTGAATAACCCTACGCCGGGCAGTGATGAAGATTATTTTACGCCGTTGATGCGCGGCGGTGTCATTGTCGATGTCGAACGGGTGATGTTGAGACTGGACAGCGAAATGGTCAATGTGCTGATATCGGCAGTACCTGGGACTGACGAGCAGGGTAATACCAATGAGTTTCGGCTGTCGTTGATGGATATCTCTGAGCGAAAATTTGCCGAACAGCGCTTTGCCGCTTTGATGGATGCCGCGCCCGATGCGATTTTGGTCAGCCAGCACAATGGCAACCTGATTGTGGTTAACTCCCGGGCCGAGGCGGTATTTGGTTATCCGCATGGTGAGCTGCTCGGCACTGCTATCGACAATCTTTTGCTGGAAGAAACGTTGACAGCGGGCGACCATCACAATGGTAGTCAGGTCAACAGACAATTGCAGGCCAGACGCAAAGATGGGCGTTGTTTTCCTGCGGAGTTGAGTGTCAGCCACATTCACAACGAACAGCAAACCCTGCAAGTGACGGTTATTCGGGATATCACTCGGCGCAGGGCCCGCGAAAACAAGCTGGCCTGCAGTCATCGCGATTTGGCGACCCAGTCGCAGCTCAACGAGTCATTGAAACAGGCATTAACCGAAGCCCAGTTACTGGCGGATGTTTGCCGGATTTTGGTTGAAGTGAACGAAAAGCACATGGTGTGGATAGCCTATGATCAAAATGACGAGCATCAACGGGTCACGCCGATGGCTCGTTACGGTTACGAAAAAGGCTTTTTGGCAGAGTCTTTTTTTTCCTGTGGTGAACTCAGTGAATATCACGGACCGGTAGGCAAGGCGATGCATAGCGGCAAACCGGCCATGGTGGTCGATACCGCCACCGATCCAGATTTTAGATTTTGGCGCGACTCGGCGCTGGAGCGTGGGTATGGCACTATGTTGGCGGTGCCGTTGACGGTGAAAGGCGATGTATTTGGGGTTATTTGTGTGTGTGCGCAGCAGCCTGGCAGTATCGATGAAGACAATTTGACTAACTTGCAAAAATTTGCCGACATGGTGGCCCATGGGATCCAAAGCCTAAGGGATAAACTGGCGCAACGCAGTACACAAAGGCACCTTAAAGAAACCGAAGAACAAGGTCGTTTGCTGTTGCAGTCTATTGATGAAGGGATATTCGGCCTCGACCTGCAAGGTCGGGTCACCTTTGTTAACCCCGCTGGGGCCGGATTGCTAGGCTGGCGGGACTACGAAATGATTGGTCGAAGCGCACACACATTGATCCACCACACCCAAGTCGATGGCAGCCACTATCTCAGTGATCAGTGTCCGATGAACAACACCTGCCACCACGGCGATGCCCATTATATTGAAGACGAGGTATTCTGGCGTCAAGACGGCAGTTCGTTCGCGGTGGCCTACGCCAGCAGGCCAATCATAAAAGCGGGCGAATTGGTGGGCGCTGTGGTGAGCTTCAGAGACATATCGAAGCTCAAAGCAATGACCGCCGAGTTGCAACTGACCATGCAAAGGGCCGAAGAGGCCACCCGCATCAAAGCCGATTTTCTGGCCAACATGAGTCACGAGATCAGAACACCGATGAATGCCATTATAGGTTTGAGTCATTTGGCACTGGGCACCGAACTGACGGTCAAGCAGCAAGACTACCTCAACAAGATCAGCCATTCGGCCAATAACCTACTGGGTTTGATTAACGACATGCTCGACTTTTCTAAAATCGAAGCTGGCAATTTGGTGATGGACAAGGCCGCCTTTTCGTTGGACGAAGCCGTGCTGGCAGGGCTGCTCAAACAGGCCGTTGTTAAAGCGGCAGAGAAAGATCTGGTGTTGCTGCTCGATATTGCGCCCCAGATCCCCGATTCATTAACCGGTGATGCCAAGCTATTGAGACAAATTCTCGATAACCTGATCAACAATGCCCTTAAATTTACCCTGACGGGTTATATTCGCCTGACTGTCGCCATACAGCAGCACAGTGACAGTCGCCTTAAACTGCGTTTTGGCATAGAAGATACAGGCATAGGCATGGATGAAAATCAGTGCCAACAACTGTTTCAGTCATTTTCTCAGGCTGATACCTCACCGACCCGCCAATACGGCGGCATGGGTCTGGGGTTGTCTATTTGCAAACATCTTGTCGATTTGATGGAAGGTGAAATTGGCGTAGATTCAACCCCTGGTAGTGGTTCGCAGTTTTGGTTTAGTGCCGTATTCGCGCATCATCAAATCGACTCTTTTACTCGTCAATCCCCCGCTGATGAAGATATGCAACATCTACAAGAACGACAAGAACTGCAACAACTACAACAACGCCAAGGCATCAACAGCCAACAAGGATTACGACAAGTCGGTGGCAACAGCGGGTTTTATCGACTGTTGCTGGCACATTTCAAAGACAGCCAGACTGATGTAACCATTTGGATTAAAAAAGCGCTAACAGATAAAAATACCGCAGTGGCATTACTGTTGGTTGAGCGATTGCAAAAACTGTCGGCCAATATCGGTGCCGAACCATTGAGTCTAAAGGCGCAGTCGCTCAAAGAAGTGATAGAACAGGGAAAGCAAACTGAGTTGTTGGTACAACAAACCCAAAGCCAACTGCAATCGGTCATCAGTGGCTTAAAGGTGCTTGATCAGCAAGAACAAAGCACAGTAGCACAGCCTGCGGTTGGGCCAGAAGTCATTAAACCCTTGCTGCAACAACTGGCCAGTTGTTTGTCTAACGATGAGGCTCAGGCCGTAGAAATTCTGTATCAACTGATGCCAATGCTGGCTGGACAGCCGGGCGAAACACTGTTTAAACAAATGGGCAAGAAAATCGAAATTTACGAGTTCGAAGATGCTTTGTTGTTGCTTGAACAGTTTGAGCGGGTCGCCGCTTCGTCGCTTTGAGCGGCCTGCGGCTTGAAGATCAAAAGATTTAACACGGAGGCACGGAGCTGCGGAGGTTCACGGAGAAAAGCAAAAACAAAACAAAAAAGACTAGGCAGAAACTTTAAACCAACATAATCCCTTAATCCCTTTTTGTATTTTTCCTCCGTGAACCTCCGTGTCTCCGTGCCTCCGTGTTGAGATCTTTTGACCTTATATAGCGGAAGCGCCAGTCAGGCACAGCCGGATTCTTCATTCTGAGCCTTGATGGCCAAGATATCTTCCAGCCGTTCAAGAAACACAGGCACGATGGTTGGGTCAAAATGCTTGCCATTTTGCTGTTCAATCAACTCTACTGCCTCACTAACCGGCCAGGCTTTTTTGTAAGGCCGGGCTGTAGTTAAGGCGTCGAACACATCGGCGATGGCGACAATTCGGCCTGACAGCGGAATGTCACTGCCTGCCAATCCTCGAGGATAACCGCTGCCGTCGAATTTTTCGTGGTGGGTCAGGGCCACATCATAGGCCATTTTCAACAAATCATTGTCATGACGACCAATGATACGGGCACCCATTTGCGGGTGGCCGCGCATCACTTGCCATTGCTCATCATCGAGTTTGCCCGGTTTGAGTAGTACCGAATCTGGCACGCCGATTTTGCCGATGTCGTGCATGGGTGCTGCGTTGAGCAATAGCTCACAAAAGTCATCGCTCAAACCCAGACCCTGGGCGATAATCTTCGAATAATGACTCATGCGAATAACATGCAAACCGGTTTCATTATCCTTATATTCAGCGGCCCGGCCCAAACGTTGAATGATTTGCAGACGAGAATCGTTTAACGCCTGAGTTCTTTGGTCGACCAATAACGACAACTGTCTGGTGTTATCAAACAGCGCCATATGGGTGGCAACCCGAGCCTTAACCAACGCAGGGCTGATTGGTTTGGTGATGTAATCGACACCACCGACGGCAAAACCCTTTTCCTCGTCGATTTCTTCTGCTTTGGCGGTGACAAAAATCACTGGAATTTTACGGGTTTCAATGTCGTCTTTTAATCGCTGGCAAACCTGATAACCATTCATGCCGGGCATCATTACATCGAGCAAAACCATATCAGGGTGGGGGGAGGATAGGCA
>JABSOG010000456.1 GCA_013216025.1 Algicola sp.
CAAAAATGTGATTTTTCACACTTTGTTAAAATATTGGTTTGCTAAAGAATTGTTTCCTACTTAAGTTTTGGCTTATACTTGATACTGGCATTGAGCAATTTATCAATCAATATGGTATGGACAAGTTTGTCCAGCGAGCCAATGCATTGGCAGACAATTACGGCGAACGATTCAGGCCAAGTGCGCAATTGACGGCCATGGCCAAAAACGGCGAGAGCTTTCAATGAGTTTTCCATTAAAAGGTTTGAAAGTATTGGATTTTTCGAGCCTGTTGCCCGGCCCCTATGCGTCGATGATGCTTAGCGACATGGGCGCAGAAGTATTGCGGATGCAATCGCCGAGCCATCCGGATTTACTCAGCACGGTTGCGCCGTTTTTTGTCGATGGCGACCAGCAGCAGTCATACGCTTATCTCACCATAAACCGCAATAAACGCTCGATGGCGTTGGATTTGAAAAAGCCTGAATGCATCGAAGTGATTAAACAATTGGTGCAACAATATGACATCGTTTTGGAGCAATTTCGGCCCGGCGTGATGCAAAAGCTGGGGCTAGATTATGACACCCTCAAAGCCATCAACCCCGGTTTGATTTATTGCTCTATCACCGGTTACGGCCAAACTGGCCCGTGCAAAGACAAAGCCGGGCACGACATTAACTACCTCGCGCTCAGCGGATTGGCCAGTTATAGTGGTACCGCAGATAGCGGACCGGTATTGTCGGGCACTCAAATTGCTGATATTGCTGGTGGCTCGAATCAAGCCGTCATCAGTATTTTGGCGGCCGTTTTGGCCAGACAAAACAACGGGGCAGGGCAGTATCTTGACGTTAGCATGACCGATGCCGCATTTGCCCTTAACGCGATGTTTGCGGCGGGTGCACTGGGCAGTGGCGACAGCCCACAGCCCGGCGGTACGATGTTAAACGGCGGCAGTTTTTACGGATATTATCAAACTTTAGATAATCGCCACCTTGCTGTGGGCGGGCTAGAGCCTAAATTTATCGCCGCATTTTTTGACTTGATGGGTCATAACGAATGGATGGCATTATTGGAAGCGGGCGATCATCAACAGTTAAAACAACAAATTTCGTCAGTGATAGCAAAACAGAATCTAAGCTTTTGGCAAGCCAAATTTGCTAAAAGCGATGTATGTGTCGAGCCGGTATTAACCGTCATCGAGGCGGCGCAATCAGACTTAATGCAACATCGCGGCATGGTGATTGATGCCCGTGTGACCTGCTCTAATGGAAAGAAAAATGGCACGAAAACGGTGCGACAAGTTGCTCCAGTAGTGAAATTTAGTGACGAACAAATTCAAATCACAACCGGTGGCTCAGTGGGTGCTGATACGCACGATGTATTGACCGAACTGGGCTATAGTGAAGAACAGATTAAACAAATAATAGGAGACAGTCATGTCAGATGAGCATGTTGAAGGCGAGAGTGAAGAGCTGAGTATTTTCAAAGAGATGGTTGACCGTTTTATTGAAAGCGAAATCGCCCCCAAATACGAAGAATGGGAAAAGAACAAACTCGTCCCGCCCAGTTTTTGGCTAGAAATGGGTGAAAATGGCCTGTTATGCTGTGACATTCCTGAAGCGTACGGCGGTTTTGGTGTCGATTTTCACTTTAACATGGTTTTTGCCGAAGCACTGGCCAAAGCGGGATTTATGGCGTTGTCGAGCAACGTGATAGTACATGCCGACATTTGCGCCCATTACATTTTGAACATGGGTAACGAAGCGCAAAAGCAAAAATACCTGCCAAACATGGTGACGGGCGAGTGCATCGGTGCAATTTGTATGACCGAGCCGGGCGCAGGCAGCGACTTGCAGGGCATGAAAACCAGCGCGGTGAAAAAAGACGGAAAATGGATACTCAACGGTTCAAAAACCTTCATCACCAACGGCCAAAACGCCAGCATTTATATTGTTGCCGCCCGTACTGACTTTTCGGTAAAAGCGTCTAGAGGATTAACTTTGTTTTTGGTCGATGGCGACAAAGCCGGATTTAGCCGAGGCCAAAACCTCGACAAAATGGGCCTTCATGCCGCCGACACTTCAGAGCTGTTTTTTGAAGATGTAGAACTGACCGACGACGATATTTTGGGTGGTCTGAACAAAGGTTTCGCCAGCTTGATGAACGAATTGCCTCGCGAGCGCCTGTCTCTGGCCTGTGGCTCAACGGCCCACGCCGAGGGCGCATTGGCCTTGGCAGTAGAGTACGTAAAAGAGCGCAAAGCCTTTGGCAGCACCCTCTCTAGCTTACAAGACATTCGCTTTAAACTGGCCGACATGTACAGTCAAACAGAAACCCACCGGGTATTGGTTGAGCATTACAAAGTCTTGTTGATTCAAAAGCGCCTAACGGCCGAACAAGCCAGCATGGCCAAACTGGTCACCACCGAAATGGAAGACAAGGTGATAGACACCGCACTGCAAATGTTTGGCGGGTACGGTTATATGAGCGAATATCCTATTTCACGCTTTTACGTCGATTCGCGCATTCAGCGAATTTATGGCGGCACTAGTGAGATCATGAAAGAGATTATTAGCCGCAAGATTTTGGCTTAGTTTTCTAAAAGGAAAAAGCGAGACTGAAGTCTCGCCTACGATGATATTGTGCACTAAACGTAGGCGAGGTTTTAATCTCGCTTGATTGGAAAATTCATCGTAGGAACTCGCTCGTACAATAGGCTTGTAGATTAGATTCACAAACTCCTTCCCCGATCTGAACAATTGAGTTTCAATTCCCACATCCATGCCCACGTACACTACAATTAAAGGTAAACTGACCATTATCGCTGCGCAATTGCTTACCGAGCAGTGGTCAGCAAGCTAAAAACTAGAATTAAATATTAAGGATAAAATGTGCAGAGATTATTATTCATATTGATATTTGGCAGTGTACTGGTACCAAACGTAAACGCGACAGAGCAATGGAATATGTATGTGCATGTCGGCGGTAAGGGTGGGCATACTGAGTTAACGAATAAGTGTTATCCGAAAGCTGAGCTTATGGATAACATTCCATTTGCTAAATCTCGGCCAAACTTTAAATCGGTAGGTGATCAAAATAAGCGTTTTTCTAGCAAGTTGATTGAGGTTGGCCAAGTTGGGCCACTTAAAATATTTGATATTCACCAGTCTATCGCTGAGGGATATTACCAATACATCAAAATCATCCTGTTTGAAAACAAAGAAAAACAGTTTTGTCCTTTTTACATAAACATAGGACATAGCAGTAATGTCCAGCTTTCTGACAGCTATTTAATCAAAACAAAAGACACAACGATTGTTGCCAGCAGACTGCGAACTGGTGGTAATGGCGGATATTATTTGGAACATTACTATACGTACGACAAGGGTGTCGTCAAAGTCATTGACATTAATACCGCAATAACCAAGGTGAGAAATGAGATTATTGAACAACATCCAAGTTTTGATTTTGGCTTTAGAGGGGCCACTTTAGATCTTAAAAGAATGACGTACAGTGCCGGGTTGTTTAAAAAGGGCGCATGTGGCGCGTGCAGTACTGGTGGTATTAAATTGGCGCTTAAATTGGTGAATAGTGAAATCGTTGTGGTTGCTAAAGAGGTGGTTTTTGATAAAGTGCAGGAACAAAAGTGAGCGTCGACGATTGAATGGTACTTCGTAAGGTGGGTTATCTTTTCTCACCTACATGGACGTAGGGGAAGGCGACAATGCAGGAGCATATTGTCTTTGCTCACTCTAGTCTATAATTCAAAGACATACCTTGTCAAAACCAACCCAAACGGATTAAACAATGGACGCAGAAGAATTCGAAGAGAAAGTCAGGCAAGAATTAAAAAAACTGGATGTCAAGCAGGCTGCAAGCTTTGCATGGCGTTGTGCTGTACGTGCTTTGCCTTTTCTGGGTGGAGAAGGGGATTTTACAATCTGGTCTCAATAAAATAGACAGCGTAACTTAAATGCTGTTTTTTATGCGCTGGATGTGGCTGTAAGCGCAGGTGCCTACGCCAACGTCAACTATGACAAAGCCAGTGTAGGTGCCTCAAAAGCACGCAATACTGGTGACTTCGGCCTCACCCCCGCATCAGCTGTAGCAGCAGCCGTTGCCCACGCTACCTACGCAGGCGGCTACGCCTACATCTACGACGATGTAGCCGATGATGCAGTCAATATCGCAGCCACAGCCGCAGCCTCTTATACTGCCGCCGCAGCAGGGCCTTTATTCGCCACTATAGAGTCAGCTGTATTACAAGATTTGTCTACGATTCAATGTAAAAAACTCCCACAACTCTCTACCAAAAGCTACGGGAAAATCTGGGACAACTTCCTCAAAGCCCTCGAAAATGAGGGGTGTAACTATTTTTCCAGTTTGTGTCAAAACATCTTTGACAACCCATTTGTAGTGGACCTGGAAGCTCTTGAACGACGGTTGAATGTACCAGAAGAAATTAGGTCCCAAGGCGCTGCCGCAGTAGGCAATTATTTAGAAGCACTAGAAGTCCAGGGCGCAGAACGACTAAACGAAGCTCGCATATTAATACTCGGAGAAAAAGGTGCTGGCAAAACCTGTATCGCGAGAAGGTTGATAGACCCTGAAGCCGAAATGACTACCCCAGCAGAAAGCACCGCAGGCGTAGACACCACGCTGTGGACATTGCCAGATGACAATATCAACGTACGAATTTGGGATTTTGCAGGTCACACCGTAACCCATGCAGTACACCAATTCTTTTTGTCGGAGCGATGCCTCTATATTGTCGTTTATGATGGCCGGACCGAGCAGCGCAATCGAATGGAATATTGGCTCAATCATATGCAAAATTATGGTGGCAATTCAAGAGCCATTATTTTGGTTAACGAACAAGACCAGCACACTGCGGATATTCAAATCAACAACTTAAAAGAAAAGTATCCAATTGAGGCTGTTCATACTTTCTCTATCAAAAATGACAAACAAAAACTCGAATTATTTAGAGAAGCTGTGGCTGATTATATTCGCAATAATCCGTGCTGGAACAATCAGGTGATCCCTAAAAACAACTTTAAGGTCAAAGAAGATTTAGAAGCGCTTTTTAATAAAGACGGTGATGAACAGGGCAAGGAGCACATAACCAAAAGCGAGTTTGAGACTATCGCCAAGGCCCGAGGCGTAATAAATACCGAACAACTGTTAAAAGACCTTCACGCTTTGGGTGTTAGCTTGTGGTATGACGAAATGGAGGATTTTGACACCTTAGTACTGAACCCTGAATGGATTAGCCACGGGGTTTATCAAATTATCAATTGGGTGAATGATCAAAATACTCATGTGATTAAGTTAAGTGATTTTGCCGCCGTTTTTGAAAAAGAACTCAAGCGTTTCCCGGTCGAGCAACACAAATATCTGTTCAGTTTGATGATGCACTATGAACTGGCTTATGAAACTCAGACAAACGGCAGTGACGAAGACCGCTGTTTGGTCATCCCCCATCTATTACATCAAGACCGGCCTGCTGATCTGCCTGATTTTCCGGTGGGTGAGAGTTTGATGATTCAATACAAATCAGAGTTACCTTTACCTCCGCATACCATCTCTCGCTTTATTGTTCGCCACAATCAGGCAATTAAAAACGACGATTTGGTATGGCGTTATGGTGTGGTGCTAGCAGGGGATAATGATAGCTTGGCTTTGGTTCGTGAAGATGATCGTATGATTAGTGTTTCTGTCAAAGGGCGTGGTAAAACCGAATTTATCAGCGACTTAAGAGCTACGTTAAACGATATTTTTGAGAGTTACAAAAGCGATAGACCTGAATTGTTGTATCGAGTGCAACGATTTGGCGCTATTGACGATGTTATGGCAGAAAACAATCCATTGTTGTTGTCAGATCGAAAGATCTTGAACCATATTTCAGCCAACAGACCTTACTTCGAAGACATGACAAACCGGGATATTGATTTAAAACCGACAGTGAATCAATACCATATTACCGCGCAAACTGTGATGATGGGTGGCCAAGGCAGCCGCTTCATACAAGACAATTCAACCCATTTTAATTTTAAAGAATGCAACATCGGTTTGCAGGGCCAGCTTAATGAATTGGCGCAATACCTAACTGAAAACGGCAATAAAGAACAAGCTGCGCAATTAGAAAACACCGCAAAAGCCCTTGAGCAGGTTGAAAAATGTGAGAACAAAGAAGAACTCAACAAAACGGGCGTGGGCAAAAGGTTGGAGCGGTTGATGGGAGATTTGAGTGACAAAGATTCAAAGCTGCGTAAGTCAGTCGAAGGGGTAAAGCATGGCGTGGGTATCGCGCAGGATATTGCCAAGAGTTATAACAAAATTGCCGAATGGGCGTTGTTGCCTCAGGTGCCTAAAGCGTTTTTGAAGAAATAGTAAATATCGGGTGATTCAGCGTAGGGTGGTCACTGCAGCTATGCATATGATCTAATCATTTTGAAATGGCTCCGCCATTTATCGTAGCGGGACGCAACTCCTACCTAAAGATGCCAGACATCAGCCAGTGGACAGTATACAGCAGCCTAAGGCACTCCAAATAAAAACGTCTCCCTTGCTCACGCGAGGGGGACGTTTTTCAATTAAATCCTTTCACAAATCTTTTACCACGACCACGAAGTGGTCTTTATAAAGATGCGAAGCAGATTTATCTTTTATTGAGCGGCAAGCGTCACACCTGTG
>JABSOG010000457.1 GCA_013216025.1 Algicola sp.
AGTCAGAGTAATGCATGCCCACTGGATGGTGTTAACCCCAGCGTTTTCACCAATACTAACCGGTTTGCATCCGCCCTGAGGTAAGGACAGCGGCATACTCAGCACACTACCACCGCTACTGAGAGTGAGATCGAAATTGAGATCGGCACTAGCCCCATCAAGAGACTTATCCAGTGTCAGATTGCCATTATACGTACCTACACTGTAACCTGCTTGGTTAACTGCTGCTATCCAGGCTGTTTTGAAATTACTTCTTACTGCGGCGTCTTTGGTCATATTAACAACGCTTCTTTCATCCAGCCATACCGTCATGCCAAGCGGCATACCCAGCGCTACCAAGGTTTGCACCGCATTGAAGCCAGATTTTGTGCCTCTCGGTTCCCCTGCCGTATCACCGGTACCGGTTATCGATGTGTATTCAGGTATAAACAGTGGCATAAAGGCAAGGTCACAGCCCCCATCGAGCACATCTACGTCACTGCCCACTGGTGTCATGATGCTCTTTAGTTCCATCGGGGTGAGGATGCTTGTGTCAAAACTGGGTAATTTAACCCCCTCATTTATAGCGTTATTTTTGGCGTCTTGTTTAGGGCTTACTTTGATGGCAACTTGTGCATCACCACTGTAGGTCAATTGGATTTGACGCAGGCAAAATGTGGGGAGGGTGGTGGGGGGGGATTGTTTAAATGTTTGCGAGTCTGTTGGTGTAGTGAAAACAAGTCCAGTGGCATTGGCTGTTGCCGTTGCTAGCACTATTTGATTATTAGATGTTGTCATAATATTTGCCTTTAAAAAGTTGTATACGATGTTATTGGCGCGGGGTCGTTTTGACCCCGCCATCAGAAACGTTTGTTTTTGATGCCTCTACTATAATCAGAGCCTTTGCTGCCAACTTGGAATATTCTACGAAACGCTTGGTATAACTGACGGTCTTGCCTTTTAAACTTAGGTTTTTTGTGGTTGTTGTTACGGCCATTGGGTTAAAACGACGATTGTGACGTAACAAATAGCAAAGTTTAATTGAGTGGTTTTGAACTGCGCGGTGAGGGCTATGGAGATTTAAACGCTTACATGTGTTGGGGGGCATACACAGAGAAATTGTTGGATATATAAACCTTTCGCAGCACCCTCCATGGGGCTACGCAAGGGTTTTTATTGGTTTAGGTTAACTGACTTGTGACCACTGAATATAACCTTGCAGCGTCACACCTTCGTTAGCGAAATACGTTTGTGCATCACTATACATCGTATCTTTGACAATACTGGGCACCACTGCCGCCTGACAATCTGCATATTGGCGCCACACAACCCCTTGGCTGATATCATAGTCATTTTCAGGTTCGGTGCCATCGGTATACAGTTGCGGTGACAACAAATCTATATCAGGGTTGGCAAAAAAGCTCTTCATCAGTTCCGGTGCATCGGTGATCCCATAAGGGGCCGAATGACTCACAGTAACCAATACTTTAAAACCTTTGGCTTTGGCGGCAGCAAAAGAAGCGGCAAAATCAGCTTCAAGCCCAGCTACCCCTTCTTCTACATCATAGCCAATACCATCATAACCACTCAAGCTGCCTGCATTTATGGCTTGGGTAATGGCCTGCACACCAGCACTGTTAAATGACCCAGCGGCGTTGCCCCCACCAAAACAGATGTATTTAACGCCAACCAGCGAATCCTTGATACCGGCACTCCAGTTCAAGGCAGTATCAACATCAGTATAACCACTAAAAGCGATGCTCAGGGTTGCATCCGTCGGGTTGATTGGATCAACAGAACTACGGTGCCAATAACCCATATTCTCGGCAGGCACCAAAGGGGGTTGCTCAATAGCACTGTCGGTAGCAGGAATATTAAGCAGTTGACCAATGGTAAGGTTATCAGCATCGATACCGAGGTTATCAGCAGTGATCTGCTGGTAGGTCAAATCGTGGCACTGATCTAACGCAGCGGAGATACCAGACAAGCTATCCCCGCCAATAATGGTGTAGTTGAGCGTTGTGGTCTCACCGTTTACCGCCGGGATATCGATCACCTCTCCAATTTGCAATGCGTTCGAGTCAACCGTAGGATTGGCCTGCGCTATCGCTTCCCAGCTGATGCCAGCACTGTTGCTGATTTCTTCGGCAATAGCCGACAATGAGTCACCGCTAAGCACGGTATAAATAAGTACAGTTTTCATTAATGGTATACCTTTTTTGTTATTACAATTATTTGGTCATATGGCTGGGTAAATTGCCCATGCCCACCTAGATTTAGCCTCAATTGCCAGAAGAATCCCCAGCAATATCAACAAGGCCGTAGTACGCAATTGATTCTAATAAAACGATTGTGGTGTTGTTATTACAAGCTATTACACAGATAAGAAAAAAGGAGTCGGGATAAAAGGGGCAAGGATTGAATATGAGCATGCCTTTTACCACGTGATGAACCGTGGTAGGGCGAAGCAAATGATCTACCACGCGATGTTTATTATGAGTCTTTCCTCGCGACGGTAGCTGAAGCATGCACCCGGTTTAACTGTACAGCTCATACACACTACCTAATGGGGCGCCACTACCAGCTCCTGCTCGAAACACCTAAAGCAACCCAGAAGGTGCGAATAGTACAACCTGACTTGACGATGACTCAGGTAATACAAAGTGTTGCCACCTTTACGATGTCGCAAAGGCGGTCGTGACTAAACGGACCAAAGGCCCGCAACAAGAGAACAAGCCGCGCAAACTGGCGATGTATTTATATCAGGAGTTAACCGGGGCAAAGCTTAACGATATTGTGACTCAATTTAATTTAGGCAACATAGGTTCAGTTAGCTTCATTACCCACCAAATACACAAACGCGTGGACAAAGGCGTGTCGTTTGGCCGTGAAATCGAACGTGTAACCAAGAGTATTATAAAAAAAGCGACTTGACCTCTTTATCCTCCCTTTATCCTTATCCTTTATCCATTTCTTTTACGATGTCGTAAAGGCGGTCGTGACTAAACGGACCAAAGGCCCGCAACAAGTGAACAAGCCGCGCAAACTGGCGATGTATTTATGTCAGGAGTTAATCGGGGTAAAGCTTAACGATATTGTGACTCAAATTTACTTACTGAGATTGAGGGGTCGGGTCATGATTCCAACAGTCAAAACAGGTCCTAAAGTTTAATCCCTTGAAATTTAATGATAATTTCAATAAATCAATTGCTAGAAGCTACTAAAAGATGCATATAGAGTTTAGACCGGAGCCAATCATAGGCCCTTGTAACCTATTTGGTGGTTGGAATCATAACCCGCCCCCTCGACCTTACCGACCCCTCGACCTTAACGACCCCTCGACCTTAAAGCGTCATGTATTTTACATCAAGTTCTTGCATAAATTCATTTGCCATGTCATTAAAGGCACTCACTGTTATGTTTGTTTTATCCTTCTTTTTGAATATTTTAATCATTTCCATCAGTTCCTGCTTAGTAATCGCTGTAGCCTCCACCTTGTTTTGTAACACCGTTGCCTCCCGTTTAGTGGTGCCCAGTTGAACCGCTATCTCATCGACTTCTGCCCTCAGTTTAACCTTGTCTAGGCTCTTTATAGCGCTTTCAATATCGTCTAGTTGATTGTTTACCGCCTGTGCAGCATCTTCGGTGCTTGCATTATTTTTGTAAGTTGTAAAAATGCTAGTTAAACCTGCGATAGCCGTAATGATCCCTCCAAAAAAGAGTGCGCTATTAGCTTCAAGATACCCACCACTCGTCTTATCATGCGATTCTGCACCAACCCAAAAACCTCCCAGAATAGTACAACCAATTCCGGTAACAGTGGTGATAATAGGAGCTATATAATCGTACCACGCAAGCTGCACTACTCCTCCACCCTCGGGGTTATATTTTACCCCCTTGCCGTTATTGACATGTTCGAAATTACAGGGTGTCGACATTTTGAATTTACGATCTAATTCATTTCCGATTGCTTTCGGCTTTGCTGACCGATATTTCATGATCACTTTGTCTTCACCAACCATATTACTTATTTTTCCTAATCGATCACCCGCTGATAGTCTAGTGAAGAATTTTTTTCTCTCTGATATTGGTTTCTTAATTTGTGTATACATATGTCTTTCCTCTTTAAAGATCGGATTTTATCGCTTGTTACAGACTTTCTTTATTGCCTATAACATAACCCTAAAAGCCATAGGCTTTTAGGCGTAACAGGTCTTTGAACGCCCAAAATGGACTTTTTCTGGCACCGATCAAACTGGGTGACAACTTGGCAGGCGCGCCGGGCTGTCGCTACAGCAGCAGCGAAGCGTCTCGCCGCGAATATTGCATCGCGGCATTTTGATTAGCCTGCGCCCAATATCGCAGCGGGACGCAGCTCCTACCAAGCAAGTGGCTATTGTTACCCTAAATGACGCAATATGGTCAAAGCCCTTTTTCTGGTAGAAGTAACACCTTAAAGAGTATTACCAACCTTCTAATGACCAATAACACAGTATCAAAAGACCATAATGAACTTTATTTCAACACTATCTTCATTAACCCCCAGCCCATTAACAACCCTAGTAAGAGGTTAAATCGCCAGAACTACCTTAATAATACCAATGCAAATAAACTAAACTTGGACTAACTTACGCAATTGCGGCTATAAACAACTAAAAAGCAGCACTCGTGCCAAAATAATAAAATGGTTATTATTGGCCAGAAATATCCTGCATTTAATGACAACCACTGATATTGATTTTTGCTTTTGCCAGAACTCCTACTCCTCCACATATACAACCCACGCTGACCGATTGAAATTGAGCACTAAACAATGTGTGATGGCGATTTTTGACCGGGCGCAGCAAGCTGCGGGGAATCAAAGCTTCCGCATCCTGCTCACGCCCCTCACCTCTTGCTTATTTTTTTGCCACACCGTGGCCTTAATAAAGCTGCGTAAGCAGATTCATTAAATTTACCCAACGATACACAGAATTTACCAAGAGCAACGGCGGGTAAAACGTTATCGTCAATCCACAGCAAGCTAAAACACCAATAAAAGGAGCAAAAGTGATGTGGCATACCAGACAATATTTAATGCTACAAGGCCCAGCTACAGCGACCAACAGGCATTGGCCATCGACGTCATCAGCCAAAAACAATGCTTATACCAGTGCATTACCCATTTGCCTGAAACGGGGCATGGAAGCAGTGAGTGGGGTAAACCTGCAGCGGGTGAGAGTGCATTACAATTCAGCGCTACCGGCTGAAGTTGATGCGTTTGCTTATGCTCAGGGCGAAAATATATACATCGCACCCGGTCAGGAGCATCACCTGCCCCATGAACTGGGTCATGTAGTGCAACAGACACTTGGCATGGTGCAACCAACGGCGATAGTCAATGGACTAGAAATTAATGATGACCCAGGGCTTGAGCAACATGCTACTGATCTGGGTGAAAAGGCGCTGTTACAAGGCTGTGGTTAATGCAGCCATTACAACTTGGCAACACCAGGAGAATAAATGATTAATAACAATGTGATCACAATAGCAACACAGTCAGCACAATTATCGTCTTTACAAGGTAACGCGCTACAGCTGGAACAAGAGTTGGTTTGGTGTGAGCAAGTAATTGATACCAGAATAAAATTGTATTTCGAGCAAGAATCCGTTCATGCCAGTGTTTTCGATTTAAAGGCGCCCAGTGTGAATGATAGCCAATCTTGTTATGGCGATTTTATCAGCCGGCATAACCTCGATTTTGTCGAACGTTTGACCTTGATATTGGCATTATTGCCCGCGGTTAAACCCAAAATACTGGATATATTTTTGTCTCAAAATGAACAAACCAATAAACCCTATACCGAATTTGGTTGTCTAGAGCTTGATGGCAGTACTTATGCTACTGGCGAAACGCTGGCCTTTTTATTGGGCGGCGGTGATTTGGCGCAACGCTTAAAGGTGCAAGCTCATTTGCAACCTTATGCCAAACAAAAGGCAAAAACAGGCATTCATCAATTGCTGTATTGGCAACCCAATCAGAATGACCCGCTATTGATGAAAACACCGTTACAGCTGGCACCTGAATATCTTTATTTATTTACTACCGCACAGCCGTATCGACCTGACTTAAGTGAAGATTTTCCGGCGCAGTTTGTCAGTGCCGATATGAGTTGGGATGATCTAATTTTGCCTGATAACGTGATGGCACAGCTGCAAGAAATCCAGAGTTGGATCAAACATGGTGATACCTTAATGCATGATTGGGGTTTGGCTAAAAAAATACGTCCGGGGTATCGCGCTTTGTTTCATGGGCCGCCGGGCACAGGTAAAACACTAACCGCGTGTTTGTTAGGAAAAACCATGGGCCAAGATGTTTATAAGGTCGACTTGTCAATGATCATGTCAAAATACATCGGTGAGACAGAAAAGAATCTAGAGAAGGTTTTTGCGCTTGCAGAGGACAAATCCTGGATCTTGTTTTTTGTTGAGAATCCGTGATGTAGGGCCTATTGTGCTGAACAGTTCCTCTCGATTCGGCCATTGTTTCATTCTGATTTCGGATTTTTGGATAACGGACGGTTGATTCCTACATTAGACTACCCATCACTTCCCTAATACCAACAACAATCAGAGTTCATTCCAAGAGTCAATTTGAATTCCATATAGTTGTGTCCGTCTGGTGGTATATTTTTA
>JABSOG010000458.1 GCA_013216025.1 Algicola sp.
CGGCGCGGCGGCGCCTTTTTCACCACAAAGTGGTGTGCAACGTCTTGTTGCAAAGGGCGGCGGTCGGGGAGGATGGTGGCTTTTTCTACCCAAGACGGACGTCTGGATTTGTAGTGAAGGTCTTGGCTGCAAGGTAATCAAACCATCTTTTTCATGGATGAAAAAGTTGAGCGTACACGCTCTGAGAGGGTCGTCAACTAACTTTAGGCCTAATTATTCTAGGGCGTCATGATTTGACCCCATGCTTTTTAAGTGCGAATAAATATTTGGATTCATCATAGATTGTATGGTTCTTCCAGCAACGGTACATTATTCGGATCCACTTAAAGGCCAATGCTCTTATCGTGGCTTGGTGTGCCTTCCCTTGAGCCCGCTTCTCTTCATAGAAGGCCTTGGCCCAGTACGAGTATTTTATCGTCTGGTTGGCCCATTCCACGAATGTTTGCCGTAAAAACTTCGAGCACTTAAAGCGCCAGTGTATCCAAACCTTTTTCCCACTCCGTTCTAGAACCGGTGCTATACCCGAGTATTTGGTGACTTCACTTGCACTGGAAAATACGCTTCTATCTGTACCAAAAGCGGTTAACAACCTTGGGGCCAATACGTTACCGGCACCTGGAAAAGAAGCAAAGATATGACTGTCCTTGTGATGCTTAAAAATCTTTGTTATTTCTACATCATACTCTTTGACCGTTTCCAGTGTTTTCTTTAACAATACTACCGAACCAAGCGCATATCGTTGATAAGGTTTTATTACCGCCTCATCATCTGTCAACGCAATGGCTGTATCGATCAATTCAATACGATTACAGATCACATCGGCCCTGCCACATCGATGGGTTTTGAAGAACTCTTCCAACGTTTTTCTTCTGGCCTTTTTAAGTTTTGAAAGGTTTGGCCAGCGTTTAATGAAGTCACAAAAAATTGCAGTATCAATGGTTGGAAAGATGGTCAAGATCAATGGATAGTAGCATTTCAGCGCTGCTTGGATTTTTCGGGTTAATTTTACTTTTTCGCCGACGAAGGATTTACGGTGTTTTGTCAGCTGGTCAAGCAATCGAGTTTCTGAGTCATCAAGCTTGATTTCTTTCAAATCAGAAAAGTGTTTGGTTAAAAAGTCAAACTGTAAGAATGCATCAGTAGGATCATCTTTAGCACCACTTTGAGTGAATACTCTTCGATAGTTTGCTAGGCCTTGTGGTGAAACAAAGTAGAGGCACATAAAATCATATTTAAGCAAACATGACACTATAGGACCGGATTTTAGTTCAAGACAAAGAGCGATTGGTTGACCCGAAAACCTTTCTTTAAGCGACATTACCCATTGATCGATTAAGGCTGGGGTATGTTCCATCTTACCATACTCTACCTTTTCAGAAGTAGCACTACGCAAACAGTAATCATGCTTGGCATCGGCCCAATCTAATCCAATATAAGCTGCAAATGTTTTTTCACTCATAGTCATTCACCAATCTAGTTTAAATGTGGTATGTTGAAAATTGGTATGCGATCTTACTTCTGCGAAAATGTTATAGATGAGTCGGTGCGACGACAACCTCTGAGTATTCGTTGACGAAGTAAGGGCACCTTAGTGTTCGAAAGAGTAGGCTAAAGCTTCAAGAGCTACAGGGATGAATTCGTAACACTAAGGCGCATACCACCTGCCAATCTATTATTCTAATTGGAAGAACAATCGATTTTGAGAAGGCGCGGTGCATTCCCCTAATCATTATTCCACCTAACAGAACAATAAACCATCAAAGTGATTTTAAAGACTATAACACGGATGTATTCAAAGCGTGTTTGATTTGGTCCGACATCTCGGCCTTGCAGCCAAGGCCTGTTTCACTGCAAATCCAGATGTTCGTCGAAAAGTCTACCGTTTTGTTGCGCCAGCAACAAAACAACGTTTTTCACCAACCTACACCAAACCCCATAGCCAAGCCGCAGCAAATACGCTATAACGTACAGTATATCAATCATATAAAAGTGGTAAAATGACCAACGAAGCAAAACAAAGCATCCGTAAACACAGATTTATCCCCTATCGCAGGCAAGATGTTATTGAATTGTGTATCAACCAAGGTGGGCTTGAAAGCCAATCACACCAGTCGTTCAGCCAGTTATGTCATATTCTCGAAAGTTTGATCCACTTCGAATTTCATGCAACCCTCGAAACCCTTAAAAATACCTATGCGCCGTTTGATCCCAATGCCGACACCCTGGTAACCCGCAAGCCGGATAAAGAAGAGCAAATCAAATTACAGCAGCAGTTTGCCGATGTTTTTAAAACGGTACTCAATGCCGCCAATTACGAGCAAGTGACGGATCAAGATCTCGAAGATGCCCTGCACGAAGAATCCTTGTTTAAGGTCAATCTTGCCGTCGAATTTGATGACTTTGAACAAGTGGTGTTTTACCACCGGGGCGAACACCATAAACAATCAACCATCAAAAGCTGGGGGGGTCTCAAAAAAGAAACCCTGAACTATACCAACTACGACCGGATAGCCGTTTTTATCAAGTTCAAAGATGCTGAATATTTTGCCAGCAAAGACCGCAAAGATCTCAATTTCACCCCGGGTTCGACCATTATCAAATTGTTTCAAGACGTGCCAAAAGCCGATTTAGAAATGCTGTTTCCCAACTCTGAAGTCTGTATGCGCAAGATTGACAAATTAATCATCGGCACCTCTGCGGTAGTTGGTGGTGCTTTTTTATTAGTCACTAAGTTGGCGACTTCTATTTTATTGATTGGCGCATTAATCGCCTATTGGATGGGCTTTAGGGTTGAAGATGTGATCATAACCAGCAACCAGGTCCTCGCACTGGGTGCCGGTCTTGGTGTATTTGGTGCGTTTATTTATAAAGAATGGAATAAATTCAAAAATCGCAAAATTGCCTTTATGAAAGCACTGGCCGACAGCCTCTATTTTAAAAACCTCGACAACAATGCCGGGGTGTTCCATCACTTGATTGATACCGCCGAAGAAGAAGAATTCAAAGAAGCGATTTTGGGTTACTATTTTTTACTGATCAATCCACAACCGCTGAGCGAATCTGAACTCGACAATGCCATTGAGCAGTGGTTTTCTAAAACCCACAATGTTGAGCTTGATTTTGAAGTGGATGACGCCCTGCAAAAGCTATTACGCATGGGCCTGGTTTTAGAAGTCGACGGCAAGTATCAAGCACTGTCACTAGATAAAGCCAAAGAAGGCCTCGACAAACACTGGGATGGCCTTTTTGATTACAACCAGTAAACCGGCGTAACCCCAATGCCTTGCATTTTAATTATCGATGACCGGGTAGACATTCGCCTGAGCCTGTCGATGTTGCTCACCGACAACCACTATAAAGTCGTTGAGGCCGATAACCCACAAGTCGCGCAAATGTTGCTTAAAACCCACAATATTTCACTGATATTGCTCGACATGAATTACGCACTCGACACCACGTCCGGCGAAGAAGGGTTAAACTTTTTGCGCTGGATGAAAACCTCAAGCATCCACCACCCAACCATTGCCATGACAGCCTGGTCAAACGTTGATTTGGCCGTACACGCAATGCAATTGGGCGCGGTCGATTTTATTGAAAAGCCGTGGAAAAACAAACGTCTGTTAAAGATCGTCGAACAACAGCTGGCCTTTGGTGACTTACAGCGACAAAACCAAAAACTCAAACAACAACTGGCAGGTATTCCCACGCAAGAGTACCAATGGCGCTCAAGTTGCATGACCAAATTGATGCGCCAGATTGAAACCGTAGCCAAAACCGATGCTGGGATTTTCTTGACTGGCGACAACGGCACTGGCAAAAGTGCGCTGGCCAAATTCATCCATCAGTTATCCCCTCGCAAAGAAGGTCCGTTTGTTTCGGTGAATATCGGCGGCATTAGCGATTCGTTGTTTGAAAGTGAGTTATTCGGCCATAAAAAAGGCGCGTTTACCGATGCCAAAAGTAACCGAATTGGCCGTTTTGAACTGGCCGAAGGCGGCACTTTGTTTCTCGACGAAGTGGCCAATATTCCGCTGCCCCAGCAAGCCAAATTATTACGTGTACTTGAATCAGGCGAGTTTGAATTGCTCGGTTCAAGCCAAACCCTGCGCACCAATTGCCGCATTATCGCGGCCACCAACGGCAATCTAGACAAGCTGATTGACAATGAAACCTTTCGCGAAGATCTCTATTACCGCCTCAACACTGTAGAGTTTCAGGTGCCGGGTCTGGCAAAGCGTCAAGACGATATTGTGCCGCTGGCAGAGCATTTTATTTCCCGCTCAGCAGCCAAATACCACTGTGCACACAAAATCTTAAGCGATGAGGCAAAACAGCTATTAAAAGATTACCACTGGCCGGGCAACCTGCGTGAGTTGAGCCATTTAATTGAACGCAGTGTACTGCTGAGCGAAACCGACATTATTGATGTAGACGACCTGCATTTGCGCATCAAGCGAAAACCCCAAGAAATGCCGCTAATGACGCTCGAACAGGCAGAGCTCAAATTACTCAAAATGGCCATGACACAAACCAACAATAATGCGCCCAAAGCAGCGCAATTGCTGGGATTGACTAAGTCATCGATGTATCGTCGTTTAGAAAAGCATGACCTTCCTCAAAACTAACTCTCTTGAACACTACCTGACGCTAAAACTGTGGCTACTCGGTTTGGCCTTGCCCGCTGTTGTCGGCGCATGGGCGTGGTTTGCTCAAGTCTCGCCCGCAGTGATAATATTTGCTGAAGTGTTGCTGCTAGTTGCGGTATTTAAGCTGATAAAACGCATCAAGACAACGGTATTGACCGCTTTTGACCGGGCCAATTTGCATCTGGATGCGATAGTACAAGAAAACTACAACCAACACGCCAAACCCAACTTCAAACAAGGTAAAGTGGCCGATTTTCACCAGCAATTAACGCACTTGAGCCAACAATTACAAGCCAAAAAGTCCAATTATGACCAGCATGTTTTTTTGGTTTATCAATTGATAGAACAACTCGACTCGCCGATTTTGGTGTTTAATGCCAAGCAACAACTGAGCTTTGCCAACGATGCGTTTTACCATCTGTTTGGTCAACATTGGCAACTGTTTCGCCATGGCTCGCCCCAATTGTTGGGGCTGAGCAACGCCAATCAAAACAACAGTGGGCAAGGTTGGCAGTTTGAAGACGACGAGAAAAACCGCCGCTGGCAAATTCGTCAAAGTGAATTTGTCGACGCCGGACAAACTTATCAATTGCTGGTGTTTATCGACATAGAATCGGCACTTAGAGAAAACCAGCTTAACGCCTGGCAGCAAATCATCCGCGTGCTGTCTCACGAGATACGCAACTCACTCACACCAGTCTCATCTTTGGCCGAAAGCTTATCTGACAGAGCCGCCAACCCCAGAGACAAAACCGCCCTTGGGGTGATCACCGAGCGCTGCGAACATTTACAGGATTTTGTCGACCGTTATTCTAGTTTGTCCAAAAGCATCAACCTTAATTGTCAGTGGTTAGCTGTTAATGCCCTAACCGGGCGACTTTGTGAGTTGTTTGAAGCGGTGACTATACAGTGTGAGGTCTCAGTTGAAATGATTTGGGCGGATAGTGTTTTCATCGAACATGTGTTGATCAACCTCATCAAAAACGCCGAACAAGCCAATGCTGATGTAGTTCAATTAGTCTTTGCCAAAATAGATGACAGCAACAGCATAATCAAAGTTATAGACAACGGCCACGGTTTTGCCAATCTCGATAATTTGTTTATTCCGCTATACACCACCAAAGCGCAAGGTCAGGGTATTGGGCTTAATTTTTGCCGTAATATCGTAGAACAACATCAGGGGGTGATTGAGTTGGTTAATAATAACAATGACATAAATCAGGGCGTAATGGTGACAATTCAGTTACCCTGCCCTGCGATTAAACCTTAGCAATTATCGTCCAGAAACTCACGTCCATGTGAGATTTGCTGGAGGAAGCTGCGTTCAAGCAAGTGGAACTTCGCTTACTTTTCAACAAGTTGAAAAGGCGGCACATCCGTGTACCGCGTAGCTAGCACCCAGCAACATGCATTTCTGGATGGGCACTAGCTAACCTGGTCTATAATCTAAAATCAAACAACAGCAAAAAGGGCAATACTATCAAAACACTCAACATAATTTCAAAAGTACTGCTCACCACTTTACTTACCACTTGCGTATCAACATTTGCTGCAACGGTTAAAGACAGCGATGGTGATGGTATTAGTGATACAGTAGAACTCACTCATGGTTTGGACCCAGACAAGCGTTATGACGTGTGGCGTGACCTAGACCGTGACCATTTGCCATTGATAGTCGAGTTGCAAGAAGGGCTAGACACCACCGTGGCCGACAACGATGTGTTTAACAACAAACGCTTGCTGATCATTGGGGCGGTTGCCGATATTCAAAGCCGTTTTGCTTCAAAAGCCCAAATCAAGCGTCTGCTCAAGGCTGACTTCACCCCAGTTGAACTCTATCAAGTCTTGCTCGACAGTCATTTTTTGGCCCGCATGGGCTTTATCGGCCGAGTTTATCAAGGTTTATTACTGCGAAAACCAGACCTAGACGGTGCCCGCTATTACCATCATCAGCTCGGCAACGGGATGAGTAAAAAAGCGATGATTGGCCAGTTTG
>JABSOG010000046.1 GCA_013216025.1 Algicola sp.
CTTCCGATCTCTGTCCCCTGTTGCTTAGCCTCCGTTCCACCGGCCCCTAACGAAGCCCCACCCCAATTCCACCCGCTCCTAACGAACCCCCAACCGCCCCCTCGTCACTCGACTCCCCACCCCCTCAACCGCATCAAAATACTCAAACGACACCAAATTTTCAGTCACCGACAAATGACTAATACTAACCGTTCTCGCGTCATCACGTGACATCTGAACTGAATGTTTACCTTGTGCTTCGGTTGAATAATGAAAAACCTTAAGCTGTTCTGATTGAGGGTGAGCCTTATCAACAAGTGCAGCAAATCTTTGCTGACGCTTTAAACAAACGGCATTAAAATCAACACTCGAAGAGGTAATGGGCAAATCAGCAGTACATTGGGTAAGCTGTGACGCCCCCCATTTCACCACACCAATATTAATGTTGTTCAGGGTCAAATCTGAAGGGAAAACACACAGCACAAAAGGCTGGTAAACCGTTAAATCCAACGTTTTCAGTTGTGTCATGATATCAGCGTCATTGGGCACATTCTTCACCTTATCCAATAAAGACAAAATTAATTGCCCCCGGCTGATGCTGTTTTCATTTACCGGTGTGGCAGCTGCCTGATAGTTATTCAGCAACGCCAAAGACAACCCGCTTTGGCTCAGGGCAAGCCAAGTGCCCTGCCCGTTGGCATCAATCGGATAAATCGCTTCACGGCTCGAGTTAAATTGCGGTGCTAGCGCCAATAACCGGGCGCGTTGCTCATCGCGGTTGAAGTAGATTTCATAACCATGTTCAGTAAGCAAATACGTTAATGTGCACATGGCTTATCTGTGGTGAGAGTTGGGGTGAGAATTGAGGTGTATGTCGGATTGAGAGTCTGGTTGACGTAAAAACGTGGCCGTAGCTGGCGCCAAACCAAAACTGACAGGCAGCGGGGCTTTTTGGGCAAAAGCAATTTGGGCGATCATCGCATAATGATGTACCGCATGGCTGGCAGCAAAAACCAACTCCCTGGCTATCGACGTTTGCACCCGCAGCACCTTTTTAGTGCTGACACAAACCTCAGTAGACAACCAAATTGAGGCTTTCAAGTCTTCATCAGATAATTGCTCAATCCACTTTGCCACTAGGTTAAGCTTTACACTGGCCAGTAAGCGGTCTTGCTCAGGCCCAGCTCCACGCTGCCTAACATCATAATCAATCAAACCGGTGTTAACCCCCGCCATAATGGCTAGGTAATGATCAATAATATGACGCATATGAGCACCGGCACAGCTGATAAAGTTCGGTTTGATAATCGCCGTATAATTCTCCGGTGTGACGCTTTTAAGATATGACTGGCCTTGGCCGAGTATTTCCAACTGACTGTTAAGCATGACTCTAATTATGTCCTATACAAGATTTACTATCGCTTGATACTTTTTAAAATGGCTTGCACAAGATCTTCTGGTATTTTCTCTGGCCGTTGTTCAATTTGCTCACTCGCTTTGATGCTTGCAATCGTTTGCTTGTAACCGGAAACATAAGCCTGACAGTCAGTGCACATCGACAGGTGAAACTTGAACTTAATATTTTCAGCAAAGCTCAGCTGCCCCTCATGATAGTCATACAAAAAGCGGTCGACCTGCTGGCAAGTTAACATGCCTGGCATATAACGGGTCATCAAGCGCTTGATCACTAACATGTTATTAAACCTTCGAGTTATTTGGCTTTGAGAAAAGCGGCCTTCAAAAACAGTCTGGCCCGGTGTAATTGGGTTTTAACCACAGCTTCAGATAGGTCCAGATAAACAGATGTCTCTTTTGTGCTTAGTCCTTGGATGTCTCTTAACAATAAAACGTTACAGTATTTTTCGGGTAATTGACAAATGAGTTGGTGAAGGGTGGTTTTGGTTTCATTGCGTTCAAACAATTGTTCGATATTGTTGCCTGAGCCGTCAGCACTATCTGTATCGATATGGGCGGTATGAGTGGCAAAAACAGTACGCTCGCCATATTTATTGTAGTGTTGTGAATAATCTTCCAGCGCAACGGTTTTGTGTCGTTTTTGGCTTCTTAACAGCATCAAAGCGGCGTTAACTGCAATGCGGTGCAACCAGGTTTTTAGGCTCGAATCTCGCCGAAACGACTGAATGTTTTCAAACACTTGAACAAATGCTTTTTGCAGACAATCCTGAGCATCAGGAGGATTATTGACAATCGCCAAAATCACGCCGTACATCGCCCCACCGTATTCGCGCACCAAAGTCTCAAAAGCCACATCATTGTGATTCAATAATCCATCAACCAAGCGGCTTTCACTCATTTGAATTGATGAACTGCTCAACTCGGTTGCGTCCGTTATTTTTGGCCACATAAAGCGCAGAGTCGGCTTCTCCAATCATGTCTTCTAAAGACTTACTTGCTGCCATCTGCGAAAGACCAATGCTTACCGTCACGTTGATTTCTTTTGCTTTATAAAGTATTGCAGAAGTACTGACACATTTTCTCAGCCGATCGCAAATACTATAAGCTTGCTCTGGATCAACATTTGGTAAAATCAAAGCAAACTCTTCTCCGCCATAACGACATAAACTGTCGGTTGCCCGTAACGTATGTTGTAACCTTTTTGACATCTCTTTTAAAACATCATCACCTGCCTGATGGCCATAAACATCGTTAATGGCTTTAAAGTTGTCGGCATCAATAATGGCGACTGTTAGCCCCCAGCTCAATCGGCGACAACGTGAAGCGTCTTGCCCGAGCTGCTCAAAGAAAAACTGGCGGCTATACAATCCGGTCAGGTAATCCTTTGAATTGATTTCTTCGAGTTCAACCGCCTTGTTGGTGATGTTTTCTAATAATCGTTGAGTCACCGCCATTTCGGTCACATCGTGAATAATAATGCCCACCGCAATGACTTTGTTATTAATACTTTTAACCGGAAAGTAAGAGCAATTTTGATACATGAAGTCGACATCGTCGATAGACGACTGGGTACTGGGCAGCTTGAGTAAATAGGGCCTTTGCTCCCACGAAGTATTGCCTTGATTGCCGAGAATAAAGGTGGCGTTGATTTTTTTGCTCAACCACAACTCATTGATATCCGGAAAGAAACTGGTCAGTTTTCGATTAATGATTTCATCACTTTTAACGTGACTGTGCAATTCCATAAAGCGGTTCCAGAAACTGACATTCAGGCGTTTGTCCAAAATGATCAGGCCGATACTCGACAGATTTTGCATCAACGATGAAAATTCGATAAACGACTGTTCGTTGTCCATTAGATCACCTGCCCAAGCGCGTTTTTAAGGTGTTGCAAACAATCGGTTTTTAATGAGATCACATTGTCACAATACAAATCGAGATCTTGAATAAAAAACTTAATTTCAAATAACAGGGTATCGTACACATCCTGATTTTTTTGGATGAAAATAAAGTCTTTTAATTCTGAGTTGGGTTTGTTAAATGACGCAATCAAAGGATGGGCCAGCTCAATATCCAAACCCAGTTGTTCAGCCAAACCCGACAAGCAGGTGCTATTTACCGCATTTGACAAGTCCAACAACATCTCACACTGACGTTTTTCATCGAGCGCATCCGATTTGTCATAACCGAGAATTTCAACCAGGCCATCAAAGTTGTGCTCGCCAATGATAAAAGTAGATCGCCCTTCAATATCACCGATAAAAGATTGATGAATGATATTAACGACCTGACTGTGTTCGGCGAACTTTTCTGACAAGCGGGATAACTTGTCGCCATCAACAACCGATATGTCGGGCACACTCAAGGTGACCCGATGTTCAAATATTTCAGATAACATCGCGCCCGATTTGCCCATACCAATATTGGTAAGTTCTTTAAGGGCGTCAATCTCATAAGGCGTAAACGTTTGAGGTGTTGTCATTTAAAGTACCTCATGGTTTTGTAACATCGACGTTAATTTGTCAACGTTGATGGGTTTTGCCAAAAAATCCAGCGCACCGCGTTCTAATGCAATCTCTTTAGAGCTGGCTTGAATATCTGCTGAAATGACAAAAATTTTTGACTGGTAACCTCGTTCGCCAAGTGCCTTCAACACATCCAGACCATCCATATCAGGCATGGTTAAATCCAAAAAAATGACATCAAACTGCAAAGATTTACAGTAATCGAGCGCCTCAAGACCGCTTGACGCCTCATCAACAGTCACATCCCACTGGGGGGGTAATGCGCGTTTAATCATGTTCCGTGAAAATTCGGAATCATCTACAATCAACAAAGATATGGACATTTATTTCTCTTTCAAATTAACGGTTAAAGTAACCCTGAAACAGGGTTTAACGTTATCGATAGGATGCCATCAACCTTAGCATAGTAATGTTTTTAAATGCCAATCTATTTGAGAGACTTGTTATGTGCCGCTGGTTGTGGTTAACGGCCCGTAGACGTCTATTTAGGATAAGAATTCAACTTAAGAGCCGACTGTAGTATCCTCTACGTTTGCTTTAACAAACTTTAAAAGGTTAAACGGACCACCAAATTGAGTAGCCGAATTTTACTAATTGATGACGACGCCATTGTTCACAAAATAGCGCAACGACAAATAGGCAAAGAATACGAGTTATTCCACGCACATTCAGCCAAAGAAGGGCTGGAGTTGATTCAAAGCAAAAAACCGCATTTGATTTTGCTTGATATTGAAATGCCCGAAACCAATGGTTATCAACTGTGCAAGCAAATTCGGGCCGACAAACAATATGACAACGTGAGTATAGTGTTTCTTTCAGGAAAGTCAGCAGAAAAGGACATCATGTTAGGTTATGAACTCGGCGCTGATGACTACATCGTAAAACCTTTTCACGTCGACATTCTGCTTAAGACAATCAAAGTTCTCGAACAAAACCAATCGAAAAATGCCGCACTGCGGCGAAAAACAGCCCAAACTAAAGACAAAACGCCCAGCAACGCTGAGCCTGCCAACGAACTCGCTCAAGTGATGTCGTTTATCGACCACTCTCACCGCATCGATTGCCTCGAAACGCTGGCCAATCAATTTTTTGCACTGACCAACAACTGGGCATTAAAATGCAGTGCGATGTTCAGTCATACCGGCACTGAGACATTTTTTGCCAACAACAATGTGATCAAACCGCTAGAAAAACAAATTCTGATGCAAACCAAAAACAGCAATCGAACGTTGCAATTTGGCAATCGAATGGTGGTTATTTATCCCAACATCAGCGTGCTGGTTAAAAACATGCCGCCCAGTTCTAGCCCAAAATATGATTTTTACAAAACCTGTTTACCGTCGCTCATTGGCACCATTAACGCCAAAGTGCTGAAGCTGTTAGAACGCCAATCAATAGACCAGCAAACCCAGCAACTCACCGATGCTTTTATTGAAATCAAAGACAAATTGGTGAATTTGGTTGCGCTGTTAAATTCTAAAAATGGCAGTATGCTCAAGTCGATAAAATCAACCAGCAAACAAATTGACCAACAATTACAGTTGCTGAACTTACCAGCACAAGCACAGCAACAGCTCAAAACCATCACCCATTCACTGCTCGATAAAATCAGCAGTGACACCACCAACGCCAGTTCAGCCAACAAAGACTTGGCCATGGTCATCTTGAATATGCAAGAGGTGGTCAGTCAGCAACAAACGCTGGCCAAAAAAATTCATCAGCAAAGGCTGACCGTCAATGAAGTGCGCCGCACCGACAATAAAGCAGATGTGGCCATTGAGGCGTAATAAGTGATGTCACAGGACAGTTTTGTTTTTGGCCTTTGGACGCTAACCCAACTTTGATTTTCTTCGCCAACCAATCAATCAATCAATAAGCTAACAATGAATATGGCAAGCTTTGAACACCATTGTACTTTGGATAAGATGGTATAAATAAGGGGTCATTGAGCTTACGCAATAGAAGTGGGGTAAAACAAAGATCCTGATTTAAGTATTAATCTCTGGCCCCGATTTATTGAGGGTGTTGCTGTTATACTGCGCATTTATCGACGTATTAATCGGATTTTCCCGGCTAATAACAATGTTATGTTTACATTCATCCTTGGAGGATAAATTGAAAATTTTTCACAAAATCATTATTTCATCTATTTTAATGTGCATGTCTAGTGCGGTTTTTGCCGCAAAAGATGTCCCTACCAGTAAAGTTAACTATGTGTACCAACTCGACACTGAAGCGACTATCTTTGAGTTCAATTCATCAGTTCAAAACTCTTGTGGTTCATATTCGTATAGAGTTAAAAGCTCTAATGAAGCGGTTGCAAATAGAAAATTCAGTTTGGTCTTAACCGCGTTTACCACAAAGGGTAACTTGGCGTTTCACGATTCACAGGTATGTGAAGGCACTCGCTCAGTTGTCGCATGGGTGCGTCTTATAAGATAAGTCAAAAGTGGGTCAGGGTTAGGTTACCAGCAAAACCTGACCCTACCCTTCGCCAATTTGCCATTAAGTCAGGCCCATGCTCTAATGCGATGGTTCAAAAGGCAATGAAGGATTTACACCATGAGTGTTAACCAGTTTTTGGCATACTTATCACAGTATCAGCTGCATCTGGGCGCGGTACTGGTTGGCATACCGTTATTTTGTCTGTTGCTCAACCAGACCCAAACCAAAGCCAGCGTCAGAAAGCCGGTGCATTACGTCTACTCAACCGCCATATTTGCAACGGCAATCCCAGGATTATTTGCTGCCATCATCGTCTTTTATTCGTTATTTTTCATCAAAGCCAACCTGCTCAACAGTAACGTAATCCTCTATTTTTTGCCCATCATCAGCATGGCTGCCACTTTTTTAATAGTCGGTCGCCGAGTAGGATTTGACATATTACCCGGATTTCAACGCCTGTCGGGGCTAATGATGTTACTTGGCATCATCTGTCTACTGGTCTTTTTCCTCTACCGGTTGCGCTTTATTATCGGTTTCTTCGCCTCTATCGAACAACTGTTGGTGATTGGCGTGATCCTCTATGCTATCGCCAAAGTCGGTCTTGCCAGATTAAAAGGTAAGAGTTGAAAGGGTAAAACCAAGATAATAGCGCCAGCTACGAAAATTCCCAATATCAATGGCAATTCTCGACAAATCGTTCGGTCAACTGTATTCAAATAGACAGCGCTGGCAGTATTTTGGTTGATGGCAACGACATCTTATGGGTGGCCACCGGGCGATGGCCTTTATAAAAATGTGTCACAGATTAAAAAGTCCCCGACACAGATAACCTGATATCCGGCTTGCGAGTTCGGGCCGAGCGTTCTGAACGGATTAATGCGCCACCGCGGTCTGGACCATAAATATAACGCGTTCGGGTATATTGCGCAGTATTAATGTTGTTTATTTCGAGTTGAGTTTTAACCCCAAAGAAACGGGTTGTCTCTATAAAAAATCTCGTTCTATTGTTGCCGCCAAAGGTTTGCACTTCGTTAACCCGGTAACCAGTATCTTTAAAATGCGCCCAGTATTCCATACCCCACGTTAATTTAAGATCAGTCAAGTCTTGGCGCAGCTTGAATTTAAACCAGTTCGGGGTGTACCAGCTAATAGTACGATTACCGTCGATAATTGAATCATCAAAACTCGACCCCCGGTAATAGTGGCTGAATTCTAACAGGCCGTTTTCCAATACAGCATCAAGTGGTAAGTTCAAGTCGGTGATCACCCCCCAAAAACGGGCTTCTCCGGCATTACCCAAACCATAACTGGTGCTGTCGGGGTCGTCAGACAATTTAATTTGCTCCAACACATCCGAGCGCCATTCGTGAAAGGCGGTGACCTTTAAGCTGCCACGCTCTGAAAAGCTTAAGTCGTAGGTAAACTTCAACTCGGTGTTTTTATCCGGTTGCAAGTTGGAGTTTCCTGATGTGGTACTGGCATCTTGGGTATCTGATGACGCAGCAAAATCCCTGAAATTCAATTGGCCCACATTGCGCTGGGCTTCTAGGGTAAAACGATTTTCATCATCAAACTGATAAGTTGCCGACAAGCGGGGTTTATAAAACATGAAGTTTTGTTTTTGGTTGTCATCGCCACTAACCTGAATTTGCGAAAACTCGGCGGTCAAGCCACCTTCGATGGTCAACGTTGGGCTGGCCTGATACACCATAGTGGCAAAGGCTTCGCCACGTTGCTCTTCGACCACCACGGTGCCGTTATCAAGCGGGATCACTTCTGAGTTGACAACCAACTCGCCAGTGGTATCCAATTCGTTGTTGGCCACTTCAAAACCAAACTCGGGTTTAAATGTCGACTCGCCAACGCTGGAAAATGTGGTACGGATAATGTATTCAGACTGGGTTCGATCCTCGCCAAAATGCACTTTGTCGGTATCTGCACCCGTTGCATCGCGACTGGTTAAGTCACTGGTATAGGTCACATCTTCGATTTGGCCAAGGCCAATAATGCGCCACTTCCAATCATCCCCAGTGGTGACCCAGTCAACCCCTAACTCAGATATCTTGAATATATTTCTGTCATTGAATTCCAAAAAACCATCTGCCGGGCTGTCGTCGGGCATCCGATTGTCAAATACTGTGCGCTTTGGATCGCCACGCCAATGGTCGCCACCAAAACGACCATTAATGGTCAACTTTCCTTCACCAATATCCGTAGAACCTTCGCCATTGAAAAATGCCCAACGGCCTCGCTCTGCCAATCCCTCAGACGAACTGGAGGTTAATACTCCATCGGCATCACGGTTTTCAAGAGTCGCACCACGAAAGCCCGGGTTACCACCGATATCGGTATCAAATGAAGTATCCCATTCACCCAGTCTGGTGCTAATAGCCGCTTCGAGGTTAGGCTCTGGATTGGCACCATCAACTTGCCTGATCTTCATCGCCCAGGTGCCACTTGTGCCTGACTTGGATCGGATAACATTGGCGACAATGGATTGTCCTGCCGCTTCACCGCCGCCGGCACCACCACGGATAATTTCGATTCGTTCAACCTGAGCTGCGGGAATACGCACTAGTGCGCCACGCAAACCACCCGATTTGGAGGTAGGTCTTGAACCGTCAATCAATACATTTCCGGCATTGCCGCCAAAACCACGGGCATTTGACCCGCCGTCAAATGAAAAACCCGGCAAACGTTCAACCATTTCGAGTGCATTTTGAGGCGTATACTGGGCAAAAAATTCAGCTTGATAAACCGACGCCTTTTGTCCATCTTCAGCCATGGCGGGCAGACAAGACATGGCAAGTAAACTGGCTGAAATGGCACAGACTAGGCTGCTGCGTTTGAAATGGGGGTTTAGGTGAGATTTAACGATGTTATTGGTACCGTGTTTCCTGGAAATATTCATAATTTCTCTCTACTTAATCCTGTTAAATGTCATCTTCAATCAATCTGCTGAGCATCTTTATAAAATACCCCGTTGATACGAAGTGGCAGTCGAGCACAATTGAGAGCGCTTACACCGGGATAGATTATATGTATTTTTCGGGCGCCGTTTTACCATGAAAAATGCAATATTCGATGTCTTTTGCGCTAAACGGTTGTATATATGCGGTTAAATATGAAAATGTTACCAAGTATTTTCAATTATCGACGACACTTGGAAAATTATTAGTATTGCACACAGTACAAAATTTAAACATACCGCTTAACGCTTTTGTGCCTGAACAAGTGCTATTATTTGGTTACAAAACGTGTGAAAATTTATCATGAATTTTCCACTGAACGCCATCCACAGGTAGCTCAATTGAACTAAACTTAATCTATCGGTTGATTGACGTAACGAGTGGCAGTTATCGGTATATTAAGACCAAGTTCTATGGTGTTTATCGTATTATGTGGGAGTCCCCCTGCACTAATCCAAGACCTGTTTGACTTATCTTTAGAGGAGGTACTAAGTACACGTATAAACAGCGTTTCTGGTATTGCTGAAAAAGCCACCGAAGCGCCCGCCCCGGTTTCGGTGATCACCGAATCAATGATCAAAAACAGCGGCGTTTACTCCATTCGTGATCTGCTGACCCTCTATGTCCCAGCGTCACTCAGGTTCAGGACCAAATCGAATACAACGTCGCTTTCAGGGGCATATACACCTCATCACAGCGAAAGTTTTTAATCAACCTCAAGGCCACCGCCTCAACAGTCGAACTTACTCTATGCGAATCCGGATCATGCCATCGCGCTGGAAAAAGTCAAATGGAGGGTTGAGCGCATCGATTGAAATGGGCAATCATGGATATCAAGAATGTTAAGGCGCAGTACCAAAGAAAAAAGCGTCAGCTACACAATGCTGCGAAGCAGCAAATGCCTTTCGGCGCAGATGCGCAGTATTCACAACACTCTTGTGCCTGCAACGTCTTGTTGCTATTGGGCGGTGGACGGGGTGGTGGATGGCTTTTATTCCTAACACGAGCACCAAAGGTTTGATGCAGGGTCTGGGATGTTGTTTTCAGACCGTCGTCAGCATGGATGTTTTAGAGCAATGTAGGGAGCAATTGCCGGTGGATGTGCTTGTGCGTGTCTGAAAATAACATCTCGGACCCTGCTGCATTAATCCTTGGTCTCGTGCTCACCCCCCTTTCGATACGCCGCATCGCGGCGTATCCCCATCACCCCTGTATCTTCTGAATCCGCACAGAATCACTGTGCAACCCCGAGGCTTCCAACGCAGCAAATGCGGCTTCGAGTCTTTTGTCTTTGGTTACATGGGATTGTTTACAGGCAGTCAACTGGTCCTTGAGCTGATCACGCATTTTGTTAAGCTCTTGCTTCAACTCATAAGTTTTTATCGCCTGTTTAACAATCATCAAAAATTCGACACGTTCAAAGGGTTTAACCACAAATTGATAGATTTGCCCTTGATTTATTGACGCAATAATCGATTTAACATCGGTGTAACCGGTGACAATAATGCGAATGGTGTCGGGCATCGCATGAGACAGGTATTCAAACAACTCAACACCAGTCATTTCCGGCATACGCTGATCGCTGATCACCATACTCAATTCTTGATCTTTTGGCATTTCATTGATGATAGACAACGCCTTCGCACCATTAGTCGCTCGAATAACGTTATAACACATACCCAAAACAGATGCTAATACGTTGAGGTTATTCTCTTCGTCATCAACAATCAAAATGGTGTGTTTCTTTTCGTTGCTCTTTTTACTTTGCAGTTTTTCGAGCTTTTCTTTTTTAAAAATGGCCATTAGACGCCACTCCTCCCAGCTTGCGCATCGATACCTGTATATGGTAATCGTATGCTGAATGTTGTCCCTTGTGATAATATTGATTCAACAACAATTTCTCCCTTATGTTTCTGAATAATACCAAATGAAATAGATAATCCCAAACCCGTGCCTTCCCCAACGTCCTTTGTGGTAAAAAATGGTTCGAATAGTTTGGACAATGTTTGTGAATCCATTCCACAACCATTGTCGGTGAACGAAATCACCACCTGCCCTTTGTTTTTAAGGGTTTTTACTATAATCATGCCCCGATGGGCCTTTCCCAATGCCTGCTGCTTAATCAAAATAGCCTGACAAGCATTGACTAGCAGGTTCATAAAAACCTGATTCAATTGGGCCGGCCAGCATTCGATTTTTGGATCGATAGCGTAATCAGTGACAAACTCGGCTGTTTCACGATATTTGGCCTGCACCAATTTGATGGTTGACTCCAAGCAATCAACGATTTTGATTTTTTTCTGCCCAGCCATATCGTGGCGGGTAAAAGCCTGTAAATCTTTAACAATCCCTTTAATTCGACCAGTACCGTCCTTGATGGTCGCTAGGTGTTTGAACAGCGGGTCAAACTTGCGCTTGAAACTGTCTAAGATCTCTTTATCAGTCTCATCAACAACCAGATCAAACAAAAATGTCTGAAAACGCTGCAAGTCCACTTCAAGGTTTTGCGCGCTGACATGTGCAAAATTGGTCGGATTGTTAATTTCGTGAGCCACGCCTGCGGTCAGAGTACCCAATGACGCCATTTTTTCCTGCATCACCAGTTGATTTTGACTATCTTTGAGCTTGCGATGAGCCTCAGCATTATCCAGTGCAATGGCAGCCGAGGCTGCGATGGTTCTAACCATGTCAAACTGATGATCTTTATAAGCATCGGTTTGCAAACTTTGTACCGACAAACATCCTATCAAGCGATCCTGCACCAGCAGCGGTTGATAAATCAGTGAAACAGTCGACTCACCCGACAGCGGTTTCAAAATAGTTTTGACATACCGCAACCCTTCTTGAGATTTTGTGATGATGATCTCTTGGCAATTGGTGATACACCACACCGCCAAACGGTTTTGATCGTTCATCGACATATTATATTCTGCCTGACGCACGCCCCCTTGGATCACCATTTTGAATTCAATCAATCTCTGCTCAGGGCGATAAAGACCAATACTGAAGATATAAGCATCCATCAACGAATTAACATGCTTATATACCTGACTCAATATGTGTTCCAGATCCAACGTGGCGGTGATCTGGCGACCAATTTCGCTGAGTACCGCAATATCCCGGTTACGCTGTTCGACCTTTTTGGTTTGCTGGCGAATTGTTTCGATATTCTCAAGATATTGAATATTGTGCATCAGACGACAATTGAACTCTTCGGTGCAAAAAGGTTTGTGGAGGTAATCATTGGCACCATTTTTGATAAATCGTGCCGTCAAAGACGCATCATTTGACCCGGATATGCCAATAATAACTAACTCTTCTTTGCTTCTGAACTGCCTGATCCGGTTGGTCAGGGTGATACCGTCCATATTGGGCATTTGTTGGTCGGTGAGTACCAGTTTAATATCCGGATGTTGCTCTAATACACTGAGTGCATCAACACCATCAACAGCTTCATAAACGTTATAGTTGTGACGATATAGCTGGTTGCTGATAAAGCTACGCGACACCACCGAATCATCAACCACCAGCACTTTAATATGTTCATTTCGCACCAATTGTGTCAACAATTGTTGCAGATAAAGATAAGCCTGTTTATTGTCCTTGGGAATGTAATCAATAACAGAACGTTTTAAGATGGAATCACGAACCTCGTTACTGGTCACGCCCGTCATAACGATCACTGGAATGCCTGCCTCTACCACATAATCAATGGCTTCTCCATTAAAGGCATCGGGTAAGCTATAATCAATCACCGCACAAAAAAAATCCTGAGATTCTTCTAATACCTGCTGAGTTTCAGCGAAAGAATAAGCGACAGTTGCCTTTAGGCCGATACGTTTGGCAATGTGCCGGTGAATTTTGGCAATCGGCTTGCTATCTTCAATGATGAGGAGCTTCTTGTCCATGACGGGGTAAAATGGTCCTAAATTTGTGTCCTTGTATTCGAGTATAGTAGAGCCTACATTCAAAAGTATCCAGCTTTTTAGTTAAATAGACTGTGTCTGTTAAAAGAACAGTTTTTACCTTGCATTAAGCGTGATTGGAACGTAAGCTAAAATAAGTAGTTAGTAAATGTTCTAAGTTGGGCAAAAAACACCCGTTTCTTATTGATAAAGTTAACAATTATGTCCAACGGTTATTGAGGAAACCCCATAGAATGGCTATACCCATACTCATTTGCGATGATTCGCTGGTGTCGAGGAAAATGGTGCAGAAATCACTTCCCCCAGGCTGGGAAGTAGATATCACATTGGCAAAAAACGGTCAGGAAGGACTAGAGAAAATTCGTGACGGTTTGGGTGAGGTGGTATTCCTTGACCTGACTATGCCGGTAATGGACGGCTTTCAGCTGCTCGAAGCAATGAAAACAGAAAACCTCAAAGCCTTTGTTTTTGTTATCTCCGCCGACATACAGCCAGAAGCCAGATCAAGGGTATTAGGTCTGGGTGCCATGGATTTCATCAAAAAACCGATTAACGCGCAAAAACTCGAAACCACCTTAAAGAATTTTGGACTTTTATGAGCGGCGTCCCTGAAATTACTGAAGATCAACGCGACTGCTTACAAGAAATTGTCAATGTCGCCATGGGGCAAGCGGGCGAATCGCTGGCTTGCCTGCTCGAAGTATTCGTCCAGCTGAGCGTGCCCAGAATCAGGCTAATTGAATCGAAAGATATCACTCCCGAGTTACAAAAAATGATCGGCGGTGACGATGCCAAGGTTTCAGCGGTACGGCAGGCATTTTACCGCAGCAGTGGGCGTCTAGATATTCAAGGCGAAGCGTTGTTGGTATTCAGTGACACCAGCTTTCATGATTTAGCTGAGTTGATGGCATATGAAGAAGAATTGACCCTCAACGCAGAACAGGAGTTATTGCTAGATGTCAGCAATATTCTCAACGGGGCTTGCCTGACCGGTATTGCCGAACAACTAGAGTCTGAACTCGGTTATTCTCCCCCTTCCCTCATCGGCAGCAACCTCGCAACCGATAAAATCCTCAGTGAAGAGCAACTGTCCTGGGCAGAAGCACTGATGATAGAGATTACATACCGCCTCGAAAACAGATCCTTTAACTGCAACTTAATGTTCCTAATGACCGGAAAATCAATACGAGCGCTGCTCACAGCCATCGATGAATTTCTGGATGAACTGTAATGTCCAACGCAACCTCATCAGCCAAGCTTAAAGAATTTATTGTCGATCATTTAAACATTGGTGTATTCAGTGTCGATAAACAGATGAACCTGTTGTTGTGGAACGGTTTTATGGAAAACAACAGCCACCGCAGCGCCGACGAAGTGATTGGCAAGAACCTCTTTGAAATGTTTCCCGAGTTGCCAAAAAAGTGGCTGCAACGCAAAATCAAAAGTGTGTTTATTCTCAAGAACTTTGCCTTTAGCTCTTGGGAGCAACGCCCGTTCCTGTTCAAATTCAGTCACAATCGTCCCATCACAGGTGGCATCGACAGTATGCGCCAAGATCTGATGTTGATGCCGGTCAAAGGTGACACTGGCGAAGTAGAAGCGGTCAACATAGTCCTGCTCGACATGACAGATGTTTGCATTTTTCAAGGCATGATGGCAGAAACCATGGAGCAGATGGAAACCCTGGATGATATTGTCAAAACCATCAACCGTGAAACCCAACTTGAAAACCTGTTAACCACGGTATTGGATCAAGGGTTAATGTTGTTTCCTCAAGCCGATAACGGGATCTGCTGGTTGCTTGATGCCCATGACAATCGCTTCAAGTGCGCTGCCTTTGTCAATTCTGCGATATTTTCCGCTTCAGAATTCGGTGCCAGCCATGCATTAACGCTAGATGACTCAATCAAAACCCTTTCGTTTGACTATGACGACTTGGTGGCACGATATACACAAAACAGCGAATGTTTGGAGGAAGGCGTTTATATTTTGCGTCATTTTGACTCCATAGCGCTCGGTGAACAGTTGAAAAATATTGCCACCCAAAAATGCAGCCTGTCGATGGCAGTCACTATCGAAGAACAGCTGATTGGTTTCTTGGTGTTCAGCAACTTTGCCGACAAAGAAGCTTTTGCCAATTCTGACGTACAAAAATTGGTTCGTTTTCGTGAACATTCGATGTCAGCTATCTCCAAAGCCAAGTATCTCAAAGCCATCGCCGAAGAAGGTGACAAAATCAAAAACCTGCTCGACAATGCCGGACAGGGATTTCTCTCCTTTACCGCCGACCTTAAAGTCGAAGGCGAGTACAGTGCCGAATGCCGAGAATTATTTGACAGCCAAATAGAAGGAAGACCCTTTCCTGAGCTGATATTCGCTGATGATACCCCACAACAGCAATTTTTAACCTCGATTTTGCAAGATATCTTTACCGCTCCGGATAACAACGAATTGTTTTTATCACTGTTGCCTCAGGAAACCCTGCTCGGCGGCAAAAACATCAGCATAGAATACCGCCCAATCGCCGCAACAGAATCTGTCGACACCAAAATGATGGTGATCTTGACCGACATTACCGAAACCCGAATGCTCGAAAACCAAATGGAAGAAGAGCGAAACTGGTTGAGAATGGTGGTCAGTGCTGTCACCCGCCGCAATGAAATTGCCAGAGCGATCAGAGAATATCAGCTCTTTTGTCAACAAGGCTTAGATCAAATCCTCAATAGCAACGCCAATATAGACGCCATAATTTTCGAAGTCTTCAGAATGGTCCATACCTTTAAGGGCGGCTTCAGCCAGCTCGATTTGGTTCATGTCGTCAAAGAGATCCACACCTTTGAATCACAACTCAGTGATTTACGCAGCCGCCCTGAGCCGATGGGACTCGACGAATTCAAGCAACTCTGTGCTGACGCGCCGATGTGGTGCTGGATGGAACCGGACCTGTCCATTTTAAAAGAAGCCTTGGGTGAAGACTTTTTGGGCCAAGAAGAAATGCTCACCGTTGGCGTAACCACAGTCAATGCGCTTGAAGAACAGATGCTAAGCACACTATCACCCATCGAAAATCAGGTGTTTTTACCCAAGTTACGAAGGCTTAAAGCCAAGCCATTTAAAGCACTGCTCAAAGACTACGGCGATTATATTGAACGCTTGGCCGAAGAACTCGATAAAGCGATTGTGCCAATGGAGATCACGGGCGATGACGTATTGGTCAACCCAGATGAATTTCTCGATTTTACCAAATCACTGGTACACGTATTCAGAAACATCATGGATCATGGCATTGAAACCATCGAAGACAGAATGGAACTGGGCAAGGATGAGTGTGGGTTGGTGTCTTGTGATATCGGCCATGAAGACAATCAAATCACCTTGCGCATCAGCGATGACGGTAACGGCATAGACGTTGAAAGTCTACGTCAAAAGACCATTGATATTGGCCTCTACGACAGTTCACAGGCCAACGATTTGAATGATGAACAACTGATTGAGCTAATATTTACCGAGCAGATATCAAGTAAAGACAGCGTCAACGAGCTTTCGGGCAGGGGTATTGGCCTGTCAGCAGTCAAACAGGAATTAACAAAGTGCGGTGGTACGGTCAGAGTCGATACCGAGTTGGGTGTCGGTACCTCATTCTATTTTTGTCTGCCTTTTAACGAAACCATCGAACTTCCTGCGGTGGATGTCGAACTGGTTGTCTCTGCAGTCATCGATCAGGCTGTCTCGTTTTTAACGAATGAAGCGGCCATTAACTGTCAAAACAGTCCATCTTCACCTACCCCATATCAGTCCGAAAATTTGTCCTTGAATTATTTAACCACCATGATCCGAATCAAGGGTTTATTGGAGGGCGTCTTTCTATTCAGCTTTGATGAAAATTTGGCCAAAGCGGTGGTTCGCACCATGATGCTCGACGACTGTGACGATGAGAGTGCCTATCTTACCGAAGTAATGGCCGAAAGTTGTAATATCATTCTCGGTAATTCAATGAACAATTTTCCCGGCATTACTGAACTTGTGATGATGGACGTGCCAATGAGTCTTAATACCCGCACCTCAATCCTCGAAAATATGTGTGTTGAAATATGGACCAGTTTAATTAAAACCAGCGAAGGTAATGTCAGCATCAGCTTTTTGCCGTCTAGCTAGTGTCCGTCCAGAAACGCACCCTTTGCGCAAGCGCTTCGGTATGCGTGCACTGGATGGACAACGCAACTTATTGAAAAATAAGCCTTACGACTTCGCTGCATAGCGCCCATCCTGCCAATTGGCAGATAGAAACTGCGTTTCTGGATGGGCACTAGCTAAAATACAATACAACCCCGCTCTTCATAACAGCGCGGACAGGAGAATAACATGGCAAGAGTACTGGTGGTTGATGATTCCATCATGATGAGGCGAAACTTGACCAAATTGTTGGTGCAAGATGGTCACGAAGTTGTTGCAGAAGCCAAAAATGGCATGTTGGCCTACACCGCGTACGAGAAAAGCCAACCGGATTTCGTGACTATGGACATTACCATGCCTATCATGGACGGTATATCATCAGTCAAGAAAATCATTGGTGCCTATCCGGATGCCAAAATTATCATGATCAGCGCCCAGAACCAGCAAACCATGGTGTATGATGCACTTAAAAGCGGTGCCAAGAATTACCTGTTAAAACCCATTCGAATTGAAAAACTCAGACAGATTATCGAACAGATCTTAAAACCTAGTTAATTTTTTAAATACAGTGATGTTTTTAAATGACCATTCGTCACAATCCCGACGAATGGGTTGGGGGTGTTCAAGTTTGATGGGGGGACTAAGCAGGTATAATCGGAGTAACGATTACAGGAACACGTAACCTTTGCCTCCCTTTCTTCGCCTAGCCCTTACGACATTAACAACATTTACGCCAAATTTAAGGCAGAAGTTAAGGTAACGCTATTGCCCTTCACAAATGCCCTAATCTGCAATCCATTTAATCTCAGTTTTGGCGTCAATGGATGTTTCTAACGCAATCACCTGTTGCTCTACCAACTTGCAAGGATCTTCCATAAAGCTGTGGAAAACGTCATCAACTTTGGCATTATCAATGCAGTGCACCCCTATCCAAGCATTGTCCTGAGTGTTTTTGGCCGCATTGAGGCAGGCACTGGAAATATCAATCAATTGCATCCAAGTAACGGCTTGGGGCCTGATACACTCAAACGGAAAACAGGCAAAACCAATGGAGCAGGTTTTATGAAATATCTCCTGATCCGGAATATTAAAGTCGTGATGCTCAAATGCCTGACGCAATTTTTCAGCCAGTTTAACCGCCTCGGTTCTGTCGATAAACCGGGCGACAACCAATAATTCATCTTCATTCCAGCGCACCAAAAAGTCCGATTCACGAAACACCTGAACCAAAATACTTCTGATCTGCATCAAAACCTGATCACCGGCATTTTCACCATACTGTTCATTAACTTGGGTGAAATGATCAATATCGATGATAAAAAATGCCATATCGGCATCAATCAACGGTTGGCTTTTATCGGAATGGTTCCATTCAAGGTGGCGCTTAAGGCAAACCACCAAATCAGCTTCAAGGTGATTAAGCAAAAACCAGCGACTGTTGAGCTTGGTCAGGTGATCGGTTTGACGCAAAGCTTCTAGTGATTTGTAGGCACGATCCAGCTCTTCCTTACGGTCCTCTAATTGCTGAGTATTTTCAGCGACCTGAGCTTCAAGGTTTTGCAGGTATTCATCCCGCTGTTGTTGAACCTCATAGGTTTCAATGGCTTTGGTGATAATCCTCAAAAGCTCGGCACGCTCAAAGGGCTTGAGAATAAAGCGGTAGATATGTGCTTTGTTGACAGAATCAATGATGGCTTCGACATCAATGTATCCTGTAACTATAATACGCACGGTTTTAGGAATTAATACCGCCAATTCTTGGAACAACATAACACCCGTCATGCTTGGCATACGCTGATCACTGATCACCAAGGAGATGCTCTCGGGATTATCCATCTGCTTGACAATATCCAACGCCTCATGACCGCCCTGGGCCACCAGCAAATGATAATTGTCTTGCAACACAGAAGACATCGCCACCAAATTGGCGTCCTCGTCGTCGACGATTAAAATCGTATGCCGCTTGTGAACTCGTTCTTCAAATTCAAGTTGTTCGAGCTTACCTTTACTAAATATTGCCATTGACCAGCCTGTTACGTCTATACCTCTATTAGCGATAAATAAAAGTGTAGGCGCTTTTTGCCAGTTTAGCATCCTTTATCCTCATCACTTTGCGGATCCACGCAAAAAAACAGCCAAAAAACCTCAAACTCACCAAATATCAAGACATTATGTCAAAGCAACCACAGCTTAAACTCGTCAATGGATTCATTTTTTGATGTTAAACCCACTCACCAGATTGTCGAGAAATCACTTAGACAATAGTGGTTTATGATGACGTTTAATCAATACCAAATACAAAATTGTTGACCCTCATAGCTGATGATTAATGACACTATATACCTCTGTCAGCCAAGATTTAGGCAAACTAAACCGGATTTATCTGGTGATCCATCCAGCTTTACACGATAATGCCCTACCGCTATTTTCTATGCCGACAAACCCCGATGGATGTATCTGACTTAATTGATTCCTTAAACGACAGACAGCGTGAAGCTGTCAGCGCACCGCTGCAAAACATGCTGATCCTGGCGGGTGCCGGCAGTGGTAAAACGCGTGTTTTGGTTCATCGCATTGCCTGGTTGATGAAAGTCGAACAGGCATCGGCTTTCAGTATTCTGGCGGTCACCTTTACCAATAAAGCCGCTGCTGAGATGCGCGGAAGGGTCGAACACATTACCGGCAGCATTGCCCGGGGCATGTGGATAGGTACGTTTCATGGTCTGGCGCATCGTTTCTTAAGAATGCATTACAACGAAGCAAGCTTGCCACAAGGCTTTCAAATCCTTGATTCGGATGACCAACAACGGATGATCAAACGCTTGGTCAAAGCGCTCGATTTGGATGAAAAACAGTGGCCACCTAAGCAATTTCAATGGTACATCAACGGTAAAAAAGATGAAGGATTGCGGCCCCAACACATTCAAACCTATGATGTCACCGAGCAGACCATGCTCAAAGTTTACCAGCTTTATCAAGAAACCTGTGATCGCTCCGGACTGGTTGATTTTGCTGAGATTTTGCTGCGTGCCCATGAAGTACTGCTCAACAACCCCACACTGTTAAGTCATTACCAGCAACGATTTAGTCATATTCTGGTTGACGAGTTCCAAGACACCAACGCTATTCAGTATGCTTGGTTGAGGCTGTTGACGGGGAGCCGTTCACACATGATGGCAGTAGGCGATGACGACCAATCAATTTACGGCTGGCGCGGTGCCAAGGTCGAAAACCTGCATAGTTTTCTCAACGATCTGCCCGAAGCCAAAACCATTCGCCTTGAGCAAAACTACCGCTCAACCGGCACCATCTTAAAAGCAGCCAATGCACTTATCGTCAACAATCAGGGCCGCATGGGCAAAGAATTATGGACTGAAGGCGGCGATGGCGAACGCATTTCTATCTATACCGCCTTTAACGATTTGGACGAAGCCCGTTTCATCGCTGGCAAAATCAAAGAATGGCTTGAACACGGCAACTTATTGGCCCACACCGCCATTCTCTATCGCAATAACGCCCAGTCACGCGTACTTGAAGAAGCCCTGTTGCAACTGAGTTTACCCTATCGCATTTATGGCGGACTGCGCTTCTTTGACCGCCAAGAGATCAAAGACACTCTGGCCTACCTGCGCCTGATCAGCAACAGATCCGATGATGCCGCCTTTGAACGTGTGATCAACACCCCTACCCGCGGTATCGGCAATCGAACTTTGCAGCTTATTCGCGATGCTGCCCGTGACCATGGGTTCCCCTTGTCCCGAGCGGCCAAACATTTGATTGAACATCAGGACCTGTCTGGCCGTGCCGCTGGAGCAGTCACCAAATTCCTCGAATTGCTTGATTCACTAGAAGACTATTGCCTCAATATGGAGTTACATGAGCAAGCCAATCTTGTGATGCTTCATTCAGGTTTACGCGCCATGTATCAGGCAGAAAAAGGCGAAAAAGGCCGTACACGAGTCGAAAACCTTGAAGAACTAGTCACTGCCTGTCGTCAGTTTCAGCCACTCGAAGAAGACCAAGAAATGCCATTATTGGATGCCTTCTTGTCTCATGCCGCATTAGAAGCCGGAGAGTCACAAGCCGACGAATTTGACGATGCGGTACAATTGATGACCCTGCACTCGGCCAAAGGCCTAGAGTTTCCAATGGTCTTTATGGCAGGTGTCGAAGAGGGGATGTTCCCCAGCGCACAATCCAACGAAGACATCAGCCGACTCGAAGAAGAACGTCGTCTATGTTACGTTGGCATCACCCGTGCCAAAGAAAAACTCTATATTTGTCACGCTGAAAGCCGTCGTTTGTACGGACAGGAAAAATTCCATCGCCCGTCAAGATTCCTCAAAGAATTGCCTGACGAATGTATCGAAGAAATCCGGGTCAATACC
>JABSOG010000459.1 GCA_013216025.1 Algicola sp.
CCGATGTGCTGGCTGATGGCCTGCATGTGCGCCAATTCTTGACAAGGGTGGGTGATGGTTTCCATGTTGATCACCGGCACCGTGGCATATTCGGCAAAAGCTTTGATGACTTTGTCTTTTCTGTCGTCATGCCAGTTTTCAAATTTTGGAAAAGCCCTGATGCAAATAAGGTCACAAAATCTTGAAAGCACTCTGGCGGCTTCAATAACATGCTCTTCGGCATCGCCATCCATCTTTTCGCCAAATTCAAAAGACAGTGGCCAAGCACTTTTGCCCGGTTCTAAAACCACGGCATGACCACCCATTTGCCAAGTGCCCAATTCGAATGATGTACGAGTACGCAGGCTTGGATTGAAAAATAACAGGGCAACCGATTTGTTTTTCAACGCTTCGCTGGTGGCCCCTTGTTTAAATTCATCTGCCATATCGAGCATGGTTTGCAGTTCGCTTTGGCTGTAGTCTGCGGTTGTTATAAAGTGTTTCATGCTATCTGTTCCCATCAATCTTGAAATTCAAACAAAAAAAAGCCCAGCTGGTTGGCTGGGCTTATTTGAAGGTTATTTATTAAAACTAAAAACCATCGCACCCAGCTAAGCAGGTACGGCGGCGGCGAATGATCATGTCATTATGTGGGATGCTGTGTAAGTTACTGAACATATTGAGATCACTTTGCCTGTAATTAATCTGATGGGGCTAGAATTACATGGAAACTGACTTGGGTCAAATATAAATTCATTTTATTTGAATAAAAACCCTAAATGGGTGGTTTTGTGTGTATTAATACCCTGATTGGTGGGCCGGCACGCTTTTCTTTAAAAGATCTCACCACGGAGTCACGGAGGCACGGAGAATGAAAGAGGAAAACCAAAAAACCAAAAAACCAAAAATGAAGAATCTTTTTCTTTTGCCTTTGATTTTATCTTTTCTCTTTCTTTCCTCCGTGGCTCCGTGCCTCCGTGGTGAAGCTTTTGACCTTCGTGATGATTGGCACCAGCTCAATCACAGCCGCCAAAACATCATTTTTAGGCCATTTCACCCTCTTTTTAGCAAAAAGTCCGGTTTTCAGAGCTTATTGTCCGTTATCCGAAGGCATTATCGACCGTTTTTTGATTAAAATGGCTCCACTGTCAAACGACACGATTAACAGTCTTAATCATTCTTTACCATTTTTTACCAAGTAACAGGGTTACGTATATACGGATAACTCAACATATTTAATTTCAGGAGATCCACTATGAACACATTATTCAACACAAAATCAATCGCAGCGGCTATAGCAATGACAATGACATCTTTTGGTGCTTTCGCAGGTGATATGGCAACTGATGCGCCGCAACAAGCGCCGCAGCAAGAAGTACAAAAGGAAGTAGAAAAATTGGGTGGCGGTTTTATCGTTGGTATGAGTCCGGCTCAAACCTGCGTATATTTCAAAGAAAACTACCGTTCTAGAAACGAACACAATTATTTGTGCCGCATGATTGACCGTAAAGACTTCAGTAATCTAACCGTGGTCAATACCAAAATTACCAATGGGATGAAGCGAATCCAGCAAATCGAAAATATCGCCTTTTTCTTTAACGAAAACGAAGAACTGCGTTTGGTGATGTCAGTCGAAGATATGTCACATGATGCTGGCGGCAAGCGTGAATTCATTCACATGAACCAAGTTGCCATGCGTGGTCATTACTACTAAGGTCGCAATTTGGAGCTGCAATTGCTCCTTTTTTTGCATTAATTAGATACATCCATATATCGATCCTCGCTGTGATTCTTTTTGATTGGCCTTCGGCCAATATCGCGGCGGGGACGCCGTTCCTACAGCCCGCAACCTTACCCCCGCTTGTTCTTGTGCAGGTTTAGCGCGGCCAGATGTTGGTTCTTTTTTGTTTGCGGTAACTGTATCATTGCTTGACGATAAACGGCATCTTGTTGCTGGGTTCTCATCGCCAACATTTTTTGTTGCAGGGTTTGATTGAATGCCGTTATGCCGTTGACTTGTTTTTGCTGTTCGACGACCTTCGCGTTAAGGTTGGCAATGGTGGTAAATTGCAGCGCGGTTGCCAATACCAAGGCACCGATGAAAAGTCCTGACGAAAATAACGTGGCTTGCTTTTGTGTTGAGATCATTCGATTTTACTTCTACTTCTATTATCTGACCAATTCGTCAGGTTTGTTCAATGGCTGCTATTATACAGATGTGCGAAAAAACGGCTGTAAGGTAAACCGCTTAGTACATGCGCGAGATCACAACTACGTAATGTGAGATATATCTGCCAAGGTGCGGATTTTTTGACTAAAATTATGTTTTTAAATCAAACGAGACAGAATCTACCGACTTTTGTCTACGCAAACTTTGCGTGCCTTATAGAATAGAATGGAATGTATGAAAAGAATTTTTGCGTTTTTTGTTGTTTTGTTATTGATGTGCACGCAGGTATCGGCCTACCAAGTGCAAATGTTGACCACCAAGCAGGGCTTGCCCGGCGACAAAGTGCTGAGTGTGTTGCAAGACCAACAAGACTTTTTGTGGATCGCCACCGAACAAGGGGTGGTTAAGTTTGATGGCTACCGTTTTAGTCCTTTTCCTAAAGATCAGGTGCTGCGCGATAACCTGCCAGATATCTCCGCTTTTTATATCGATTCAAAGGGTCGTTTTTGGCTTGGCACACTCGGTGGCTTGTATCTTATCGAAGCTGATGGTGCGACATATCAGTTTTTTCGCCACGACAATTTTCTCGATACCAGTTTGTCGTCAAACATGATCATCCGCATTTATGAAGACTCCCAAGCCAATATTTGGATAGCCACATACAACGGCCTTAATCGCTATAACGCCAGTAAAACCGGCTTTGACCGGTTTAATTTGGTTAAAAGCCAAAGCAATATGCGCTTTGTTAATGTCATTATTGATGTTAAAGAAGTCGCACCAAACAAACTCTGGCTTGCCGCTACTAAAGGTGTTTTTGAGCTGGATGCCAAAGATGGCAGTCTAACGCCTGTGACGTTTAATCTCACCGATAACCTACCGGTCAAACCGGGTATTTTCTTTAATGATGCCAGCGGCCAGCGCTGGGTCGGTACTTCTCAAGGTTTGATTAAATATGCCCCAGATGAACAATTGTCTCGGCGTTATCTAATAGAGCAAATCCGGCCACGCCATCCGGCCAATTCAATTCAGTCGATTTTACAAATAAACGACAATACGCTGTGGGTGACCACCAAGCGTGGCGGTTATCAGTTCGATATGGTCCAGGAGCGCTTTGAACGGCTAGATTTTTTTGACCAATTGGACGGGGAATATATCGGTGAGCTGATTAAAGATACCTCTGGCGTGGTGTGGGTAAGCTCTTTTGGTGGCCTGATGAAAGTGGCTGAACAGGGGCTTGAAGTGACACAAGTGACTGCCTCTTCTGGCCATTATGAGGGGTTTTCAGACAAAGGCGTGCTGTCGATATATGAAAAATCACTGGAAGAGGTTTATGTCGGCACGTGGGGAGACGGTTTGTATGTGCTGAATCCCCAAGACAATACTCACCAAAATTATCGTTTTGATCGTAATAAATCGGGTGGTCTTAACTCCAACTCGGTGTGGAGTATTCATGAAGATGACAACGGCCTGGTTTGGTTGGGCACCGGCAACGGCGTGAGCACCTTCGATCCTGTCACCAAAATTTTTGATAATAATCGCAACAATGAGAATTTTGTGCTCAAGCCCATTGCCACCACGGTTTTGTCGATTGACCCCGGGGATGCGGGCCAGTTGTGGATATCAACCGGGTTGGGTTTATACCATTATGATTTGCAAACCAAAAAGTTTAGGCACTATTTTACCGACGACGACCCAAAATCGCTGAGTCACAATGTCGTGCGCGGAGTGTTGCACGACAGTTTAGGCAATCTGTGGGTTGCGACTCGTAACGGCATTAATCTGTACCATCCAGAAGATGACAGCTTTACCCGTTACTATCCGAGTGACTACAAAGACGGGCTGCAATCGAATTCGATCACCGGACTGGCCGAGGTCAAACCGGGCACTTTGATGTTGACCGCCGCCACAGAGGTTTACTGGTTTGATGTGGCCACAGGCAAAGGCAAAAAATATCAAATCGAAGATGCCCGCTTGGGGGTGGTCGACCTGCTGGTCGACGACAAAAATAATGGACTGTTGTGGCTGTTTGGCAGTTCATTTGCAGGCTATTGGGACCGGCAGTCGCAAAGTTTAAGGAATTTGTCGGCGGTTGGCAGTCTAAAAAGCTCAGATTTTATTGACTACGCCAGCAGCATTGGCCGTTCGGGCACCATTTATTTGGGCAGTGATGATGGTTTGCATATTTTCCGTTCGCAAAAAATAGATAAACGGGGGTTCGAGCCCAAAACCGGTTTAACCGAATTGCTGGTCGACGACATGGCCCTCAGTTCGCTGGTTTGGGCAAAGGATAAGCAATTGGTCTTGAGCCCTGACCAACAAAAATTGTCGTTTGAAATGGTGGCGTTAGATTTTTTAAATACCCAAAACAACCGCTACCGTTACAAACTCGACAGTTATGACGACCTGTGGCATTACCGCCAATCAGACCGGCGTTTTGTGACCTACAACAATTTGGATCCGGGCGATTACCAGCTCTACATTCAAGGCAGCAATGCCGATGGGGTGTTTGGGCAAAACAACCTCCAGTTGGCACTAACGGTTAATCCTTCGGTGTGGCAAACCTTATGGTTCAGGGTGTTGATGGTTTTTGCTTTGATTGGCCTGGTTTTTGGCCTAGTTCGTTTGCGCACCGCCCGTATTCGCAACCATGCTGTGGAATTGGCGAAGCAGGTGGCCGAACGTACTGAAGAGATCACAGAGCAAAAACACACCATCGAATCGCTGCTGCTGAAAAAGGACGAATTTTTTGCCAATGTCTCTCACGAATTCAGAACCCCGCTGGCGTTAATTCTCGGCCCCGTTGAATCGGCGTTGGGGGCGAGCCAAACCCCGCTCAAACCCAATCACATTCACATGATAAAACGAAACGCCAACCGTTTGTTGCGGATGGTTGACCAACTGCTGGCTTTTGCCAAAGTCGAAGCGCCACAGGGCCACAAAGTACACGCGACTTGTTTAAATCAATTGATGCCGATATTAAGCCAGTCATTTGAACCGCTGGCCGAACAAAAAAACATAGAATTTGGCTTTTGGCAGCCGCCTGAAGCGCTGTGGGTGGCTATTGAAAGCGAGATCATGGAAAAAGTTGTGCTGAACCTGCTGTCTAACGCACTTAAATATACCCCCGATGGCGGAAGAGTGTTTTGCGAGCTGACGCTCAATACGCAGGGCAAAGTGCAGATAACGATAGAAGATAGTGGCATTGGCATTGCACCTGAACATCACGAGCAGGTATTTGAACGCTTTGGCCGTTTAACGCCGTTGCACCAAGAAGACGTGCCGGGCGCGGGCATTGGTTTGGCGCTGGTGAAGTCGTTGGTTGACGCTGCCGATGGCGAGATTTCGTTGCAAAGTGAAGCGGGCAAGGGGGCTGTTTTTCGCGTTTGTTTAAACCGTTATTTGCCTGATGATGAAGAGCAAGCGGCTGAAGCGCTTGTCGTTAAAACTCATGATATTAATGGCAGTGTGCAGCGCACTGGCACTAGTACGAGCACGGTGAACCTTGAACTTGAAAGCCTGCAAGTGCCACCAGAGTCTGTAACGCAATCGCTTCAAAACTTACAAATTGACGAGAATCGGGTAGTGATCCTCATCATCGAAGACAATACCGACATGCGTCAATACATAGCCGATTCACTTAGTGACCGTTATCAATGTTTAACGGCCTGCAACGGTAAAGAAGGCGTCGATGTGGCCCGCGAAGCAATCCCTGATTTAATCATCAGCGACATTATGATGCCCGAACTTGATGGTTATTCGTTGACTAAGATGCTTAAAGAAGACGACAAAACCAGCCACATCCCAATCATATTACTGACCGCGCTTAGCGACACAAACAGCCGCAAAAAAGGCTGGCAACAACAGGCTGATGACTACCTGACCAAACCGTTTGATGTAGAAGAGTTGCATTTGCGGGTCGACAACCTGTTGTTGCTCCGCAACATGCTAAAACAGCGTTTCGCCCAGACTTTGTATATTGATTCGACTAATCCAGACAAGGCTGGCAAGTCCGGGACTGCCGATATTTCAGAGCTGCCTAAAGCACCGCAAGGCATGTCTGATAAAGACAAAGCGTTTTTAGATAAGTTAGAGGCGGTAATGGAGCGGCAATATCACGACCCAGACTTGTCAGTGGTCACACTTGGCAGCGAGGTCGCTATGGCAGAACGACAACTGCGGCGTAAACTCAAAGCTTTGCTGAACCATGGTCCGGCAGAGTATATTCGCGCGTTTAGGTTGAAAAAGGCGGCAGAGAAAATCATCGCCGGTGAGCAAATTCAAATGGCGGCACTAGACGCCGGGTTCTCATCGTACAGCACTTTTATCGCCAGTTTTAAGGCTCGTTATGGGATGTCGCCGAGTGAGTATGTGAATCAGGGCTCGGTGGCGTAGGTCGTGGTTCGACTACAGGATGTAGAGCGACGCACGCCGACATGGATGTTGGTGGTAGAGCAATGCAGGAGCACATTGTCGAGGATGCCAAAGCCGA
>JABSOG010000460.1 GCA_013216025.1 Algicola sp.
CACACATAAATAGTTGTTGCCATTATGACTTTGGTGTGGGATATTTGTCGCCTCTATGTGTCTAATGCTGTATAAAATAAACATAACCAAAAATAACCTGAAACCATATTTTCCATCTATTTTTCGTTTATAAACAAATTATTATGTGTGTCAGCCATCATCAAAAACTGGATGAGCCAAACCGAAACCGTAACTATTCCAGATAAAAAAGACACGTTTAAGCTGACAGTCACCGATCATCACGCCGATTTTGAGTTTTGTTACATCGAAACCGATGCCGACGTCAGTACTTTGGTAGAACAGTTCTTCAAGGTGCTTAAAAGCGGTTATAACGAAAGTTATTTTGGTATGGATTGGACTGTTGAACTGGTGATCAGCGACCGGCATTGTGTGTTTTATGTTTGCGCCAAAGACAACCAATTGAGTTACCAGTTGGTGGATGAAGCACTAAAAATTGAAGACCTGTCAGCCCGCTTGGCGATGCCGTTTGAAGACCTGCGTATTCTGACCAATTTTGAAACCGACTTTGTGACCACTTTGGTTAAAAACAAACGGATTGACCAGCCGGACCGCCCATTGATCAGGCCCCTATCTGACTTGTTGTTCGGTGCCTATAATCTCCATTATCTAAAACCTGCCTTTGCCGATACAGCGGTAGAATACCTCTACAAAACAGGCAAGGTGACTAGTTTGTCGGGCATGGAAAGGTTCCTCTATCCTTGGGCCATTTCAGCTGATATCGGCAATATTTTGTATGACATCATAGTGCAAAACGATTTGCGCAACAGCTTGGAGATTGGCTTGGCTTACGGTTTGTCGGCACTCTATATGTGTCAGGCGCACCGCGATATGTGTCAGGCGCACGGTGACAGCAATCAGGGTCATCATACTGCGATAGACCCTTGTCAAACCGTCGAATTTCAATCCATCGGTATCGATCAGGTTGAAAAAGCGGGCATGATTGAACACTTCAGGTTGCTCGAAGCCAAAGATTACGAGATCTTGCCTGTGTTGGTTAAAGAAGAAGAGAAGTTCGACTTTATCTTTATCGACGGCCTACACATGCACGATTATGTGGTGATTGACTACTTCTATAGCGACCTGATCTTAGAAGTCGACGGTTACTTGGTATTCGATGATTGTCACGCACCGGGCGTTAGTTCGGCGGTGGCCTACATGGAAGCCAATCGTAATTATGAGTTTGTCGAACAGTACAGTGACTATCGCTTACGGGTTTACAAAAAACTGTCTGAAGATACCCGAACCATCAACGACTCCAACTACCATGTTGATTATGTTGAGCAATATTATCGATTGGCCGGTGAGCAAAAAGCGTTGCCACTATCTGCTCCAGTAATAACAACAGCAGAAACCTGCGGTGATATTGCCATTATCGGTGTCGATGCTACTTTGCCGGGTTGTCAATCAATCGAACAGTTCTGGCAAGCCATTACAGACGAAAAAGTATTGTACGCAAGCCATAGCGTTGATCAACTGTATAACCGTAATGGCCTAACCATTGGCACAGGAAAAGATAACGGCAACCAGATTGTCGGTGGTCTTATCACTTCGCCGTTTGCCTTTGATCCTGAATTTTTCAACATCAGCGTCAGCGAAGCCGAATCGATGGATCCGCAACTACGACTGTTATTAATGTCAGTACACAAATCTATTGAAGATGCCGGATATACCTCGGCCCAGTTGGCAGCTAAACGCGTGGGTGTGTTCATCGGCGCAGAAAGCAGCGATTACAATGACTTGCATCGCGAGCAGGCATTAAAAGACGGCTATTTTCTCAATCATTCAGGCAGCACCTTAGCCCACCGCCTGTCATTCCATTTTGATTTTAAAGGGCCGAGCGAAGTCATCAACACCATGTGCTCAAGTGGCGCGGTGTGTTTGACTCGTGCGGTTGAACTGTTACGCAAAAAAGAAATCGACTTTGCCATCATCGGCGCGGTCAAAATGAACCTCACCGAAACCGTGTTTGACTCTTTAAAAGCGTTGAACATCACTAGCGCTGCTGAACGTTGTTACTCGTTCCATCAAAAGTCTCAAGGTTATATCCGCTCCGAAGGTCTGGTGACCATGGTGCTGACGTCTGATGAGCAAGCGACTGCCGAGCAAGATAATGTATACGCCAATATCAAACAGGCGGTGGTCAGTTTTAACGGCAAAGATGGCAATTCGATGTTTTCGCCGAGCAAGAATGGTCAAAAAGCCTTGATGAAACGCTGTTATCAAAGTGCTGGTGTGCAGATGAGTGATATCGACACCATTGAAGCGCAGGGCATGGGCAACGAAATATCTGATTTTGTTGAATTTAACGCCATTAACGAAGCCTGCTTTGAGCTGGGCAATCAACAAGGGCCGCTGATCTCAACAGTTAAACCCATTCTCGGCCACATGGAATGCGTATCAGCATTGGGCGCATTGCTCAAAGTATTGCTGAGCTTCAAAAACCAAACGCTCTACAAAATTCCGGCATTAAACGCTGACAACATTAACAGCAAGTTGGAGCTGACCGATAGGCATTGTCAATTACTGACCAATAACCAAACCGTTGCAAACGGTAAACCCATGCTGGCGGCACTGAACTCATTCGGCGCATCGGGCACCAATGTTCATATGTTGCTTGAGCAACCGTCTCATACAACATCACTGCAAGCGTCTCATACAACACCGGCTTCAGCGCAGTTGTTGACGGTTTCGGCCAAGTCTGACGGCAGCCTTAACCAGTACGTGCGCGACATCAGTGACTATTTGAACAACAACGCAGCGCAAACCCGTTTAGACGAACTGTGTTATACCTACCAAAACCGGCGTCAGCATTATGATTGTCGCGTGTTGTTCTTGGCCGACAGTGTTGGGGCTTTGCAAAAGCAGTTGGCTTTATATCTGACGCAGCAACCTTCATCAGCGATTGTTGATAATCGTCAAGACAGCCCTTATCAGTTGGCTAACGCTGAAAGTTTGCCTAGTGACGGCATCAAATGGCTGGCGGGTGAACAGGTTGATTGGCAACAACATCAAGCTGGTGAAATTCGCAAAGTGGGTCGTTTACCAACTTATCCGTTTGACGTTAGTGACTACAAATTACCGTTAGTTAACAAAGAAATTGCTGTTAGCCATGACACTGATGCCCATCCATTGCTACAACGCAATACATCGAATTTGAGCCAACAATGTTATAGCACTACGTTTAGTGGTCACGAATTCTTCTTGACTGATCATCAGGTAAACGGCGAAAAACTGTTACCGGCGGTGGCTTATCTAGAAATGGCCTGTGCTGGTGTCAGCAAAGCAACGCCTGTGATGGCCGACAAACCCACTTTGTCGCTTAAAGATGTTGTTTGGATGAAACCTTTGGTCGTTACCGAAAACCAGCAGGCCAATATCGCCTTATTTGGCAGGGACTTGGGCAAAGACAGCCAGAAAATCGACTTTGAAGTGTACAGCAACCAAAACGATACTGATGTTATCCATTGTCAGGGCCATGCGGTTTACACCAGCCAGTCGACCCCCCCGCCGTTGAATATAACCCAACTGCAAGGTCAAATGAACCAACAGTTGGACCCAGATAAGCTGTATCAAGCCTTTGCCAATATGGGCATCAATTATGGTCCGGCACATCGTGGTATAGCTGCCGTGTTTATAGGTAAAGAGAATGGCGAGCAACAACTGCTGGCACAAGTGAGTCTGCCAGATTGCGTTGCACAGACAAAAGATCAATATGAGCTTCACCCAAGTTTGATGGACAGTGCGTTACAAGCCTGTTTTGGTTTGGCTGGAGACATCAATCAAATGCCAATCCAGCCGTCATTGCCGTTTGCGCTTGATTCCATCACCGTTTTCGCTGCTTGTCCACCAGACATGTTGGCGTGGATACGTCACAGCAAAGGTCACAAAGCCAACAGTTTGGTGACCAAACTGGATGTCGAATTATGTGATTTACAGGGTAACATATGTGCGCAAATTCGTGGTTTTTCTTCGAGAGTGCTCGAAGGTAAACTGGGCTCTTTCGACAATTCTGTAAAAAAGTCACAACAACAGCCTGATACACAAGTAGCGTCACCTGTCGCAGCGGCTGTTCTTTCTTCTTTTTATACAGGAAGTAAAGGTGATACAGGTAGCACAGGTATACATGCTCAAGCCGTCAGTTATTTTCAAAGCTTGGTTGGCAAAACCTTAAAAGCCAATCCTAAACAATTGAGCCCCAATAAACAGTTCTCTGAATTTGGTTTAGATTCGGTGCTGGTGGTACAGCTGACCAACCAATTGCGCGAAGTGTTCAGTGAGATCACCAGTACTTTGTTCTTTGAAGTGCAAACCATTAACGGTTTGGTTGAATACTTCCTTGAAAATAATAAAGAACAATTGATGGGACTGGTTGCTGGAAAGAAGATTGTCGAGAAAACAGTTGCAGCACCAATAGTGCAGGCGGTTTCGACTCGTCGAATTATTTCACGTAATGCGACCAGCAGCCCGCGACAACCGAAAGTGACCAAGCCTGTCGTTAAAGAAACAGTTAATGGCTCTGTTAAAGACGTTGCTATCATCGGCGTCAGCGGTCGTTATCCTCAATCGGCTACGTTGAACGAGTTTTGGCATAACCTGTCCAACGGCGTTAACTGTGTCACCGAAGTGCCGGCAGAGCGTTGGGACTGGCAAGCCTATCACGACGATGAGCAAGGCAAAGCCGGTAAAATCTACACTCGCTGGGGTGGATTTATTAGCGACATCGACAAGTTTGATCCGCTGTTTTTCAAAATACCGCCGGTGGAAGCGTCGCGCATCGATCCGCAAGAAAGACTGTTTTTGCAAACCTGCTATCACGCCATTGAAGATGCCGGTTATCAACCTGGTAACCTCGATAAAAGCAATAAAGTCGGGGTTTTTGCAGGCGTAACTACGGCCCTATACAACAATGCACCTGACCACTTTTCGTTTGCTAACCGGGTCTCTTATTTGTTTGATTTTCATGGTCCGTCATTGGCTGTAGACACTGCTTGTTCATCATCGTTGACCGCCATTCATTTGGCTTTAGAAAGTCTGTATAGCGGCACAAGTGACTGTGCGATTGCCGGTGGTGTAAATGTCATTATTGGTGCAGAACATTACCTTAGATTGGCCGAAACTACCGCACTGTCTGCTGATGGCCAGTGCAAATCTTTTGGCGAACAGGCCGATGGGTTTATTGATGCCGAAGGCGTTGGTGCCGTGGTATTGAAATCGCTGCAAAATGCGCAGCGCGATGGCGACCACATCTATGGCGTGATCAAAGGCAGCGCTGTGAATGCTGGTGGCAAAACCAATGGTTTTTCAGTGCCAAGCCCAATTGCCCAAGCCAACTTGGTTGCCGATGCGTTAAGACGCTCAGGTTTGAGTGCAGACGATATTAGCTACATCGAAGCTCACGGTACAGGCACACCTTTAGGTGACCCAATTGAAATTGCCGGGTTAACCAAAGCATTTAAACAAACCAGCGACAACCAACAGTTTTGTGCGATTGGCTCAGCTAAATCCAATATCGGCCATTGCGAAGCCGCAGCTGGAGTCGCCGGATTAACCAAAGTGCTGCTGCAATTGAAACATCAACAACTGGCGCCGTCGTTACATGCCGGTGTGGCCAATCCTGAGATCAATTTCAGTAAAACCCCGTTTGTGGTGCAACAACAATTGCAACCGTGGCAGCGTCCATTGCGTATGGTCGATGGTATACAGCAACAGATCCCGCGTACCGCAGGAATATCTTCATTTGGCATGGGTGGTTCAAATGCCCATGTGATCGTACAAGAATATTTGGCGACTACACCTTGTTCTGTCGAAAGTGGCGAAGTGCTTATTGTGCTATCGGCCAGAACAGCCGATCAACTCCAACACAAAACCAACGACCTGCTTACTTTTATCGAAGCTGAGCAGGACATTGAGCTGTCGAGCTTTTCCTTATTAAACATAGCCTTTACTCTACAAACTGGCAGAGAAGCGATGGAAGAGCGGCTGGCTTTTGTGGTCGATTCCATAGAACAGTTAAACGACAAGCTGACTACACTGGCCGATGTTTATCAAGATCAGGTTAAGCGCAACAAAGAATCCCTATCCGAATTTGACGCCTATGAAGAACTGACACATTGGCTGAACGAAAAACAGCTCTCGAAGTTGGCCCAAATGTGGGTGAAAGGCTTAGACATCAATTGGATTGAGCTTTACGGTGATGTTAAACCGCAACGCATCAGCTTGCCGGTTTATCCGTTTGCTAAAGACCGTTACTGGATTGAACCAGCTGCGTCAGCTGTCAAAGTAGCTGCTGCATTACACCCTTTATTACATCCTTTATTAGGCATGAATACTTCTGACTTTAGTCAGCAAAGTTACCAAACTGTGTTCAGCGGCGACGAGTTCTTTTTGACTTCTCATCAAGTGAATGGTCAAAAGGTGTTACCTGCGGTGGTTTATCTGGAAATGGCCAGAGCTGCAGTGATTCTTGCAACCCCTGATCATCAAGATTTGGGTATGATTGAATTGCGCAATACCGTGGGGGATCAACCCATAGTTGTAACCAGCGAAAAGGCTGTTTCTATAGCTTTGTTTGCCGATCAAAATCAGCAAATCGAATACCAGATTTAC
>JABSOG010000461.1 GCA_013216025.1 Algicola sp.
ACAGTCGCAAAAAAATGATCTGAATCAGCAACTGCAAACCTTGGTCGCTTCACTTACCCAGCAACAAAAAGCCCAGCCACTAAAAGCCCAGCCACCCACAGCAAAAGCGCAAAAAGAACGGTTTTTGGTCAAGGTGGGGCGCAAGTTTATCAGCATCACCCTTAGCGAAATTGCCTATTTTTACAGTCAGTTAAAAATCACTCAGTTAATGACGTTTGAAGGCCGTAGTTACGTACTCGACGAGTCACTCGATGACATTGAACAGCAGTTAAACACCGCCGATTTCTTTCGTATCAGCCGCCAGTTTATTGTTCATATCAGTGCGGTGAAAAGCACCACATCGAGCGAGAAGCGGCTTTACCTTGAGCTTGCGCCCAAGATGAAAGAAGAGGTAGTTGTCAGCCGTGACAAGAATGTCGTTTTTAAGCAGTGGTTGGGCGCGTGATGCTACGCCCTACAGTTAACCTTTCAATTTTGGCAATCGCACGGTAATCTGTTTATCAAACCAATCAATAAAACCCCTAAACCCAAATGAAAACAATAATTCGCATTCTCATTTTATCCATCTTTGTTTTAAGCCAATCAGTGTACGCAGCAAACAAAACCGGCACTGTTAACTTAAAAGAAGCTGTAGGCACGATGCGCCTAGACTACTTTCACACCGGCAATTCAAAACAAGAGTTTTTCAGCGTTGACGAAGTAGTGATAGAACCTCACCCGTGGGCGGGCAATCCCAACCAACCGATAGATACCATTCCCCGTGGAAAATACCTATTTGAAGTATTCGACCTTAAAAGTAGCAAGTTATTGTATTCGCGCAGTTTCAGTTCGATTTATGGCGAATGGGAATACACTGGTGAGGCCACTCGGGTTAACCGAACCTTTCATGAATCATTGCGCTTTCCTGCACCCAAAGCCAAAGTACAGGTGGTGTTGAAAAAACGCAGCTACAGCGAAGGTTTTAAAGAAATTTGGCGCACCGAAATCGATCCAGCTCATATGTTTGTCAATACCGGCAAACCCCGGTTTGACGGTGAAGTTTTTGCCGTTATTGAAAATGGTGACCCGGCCAAAAAAGTCGACTTATTGATCATGGGTGACGGTTACAGCAAAAAAGAATCCGCAAAATTCCACGCCGATGTTAAACGTCTTGCCGACGCGCTTTTTGCCACCGAACCTTTTAAAAGCCGCCAACAAGACTTTAACGTTTGGGCTGTTTTGCCAAACAGTGATATATCCGGCATTTCACGGCCTTCAACCGGCGTGCATAAAGACACGCCGTTGGCCTTACGCTACGACATATTTGGCAGCGAACGTTATATGTTGACGCTCGACAACAAAAGCTTCCGCGAAATAGCCTCTCAAGCGCCCTACGAGTTTGTAGAGATTGTCGCCAATGGCGAAACCTATGGCGGTGGCGGCATTTATGGTTTGTATGGCACCACGTCGAGCGACAACGATTGGTCGGAGTATGTATTTATTCATGAGTTTGGCCATCACTTTGCCGGACTTGCCGATGAGTATTATGCATCGCCTGTTGCTCAAGCAATGGTGCAAGGCTTGGCTGAACCTTACGAGCCAAATGTCACTGCCAATACAAATAAGAACACGCTTAAATGGCAGCAATACGTCAAGCCTTTAACACCCATTCCAACCCACTGGGACAAAGAGGCTTACGACGTCTATTCAAACAAATATCAAAAGCGCCGCCGCGAAATCCGCGCACAAAAACTGCCCGAATCAATCATGAATGAATTATTTGCTGCCAACAGCCGCTTTCAAAAAGACCTGTTCAGTAAAAACAAATATAAAAATGAGGTAGGTTTGTTTGAAGGAGCGAACTACGAAGCTAATGGTTATTACCGCAGCGAACAAAACTGCATTATGTTCACCCGCGACCAGAATTTTTGCCACGTTTGCAGCCATGCCATTGAGCAGATTGTTGATTTATATTCCAAATAAAACTGTGTTTCCCCTGCGGGGTGGCGCTGCGCGCCCGCTACGCACCTGAAAAGCGGCTCACACGGAGGGGTAAAGAGAGGAACGGTGGCCACGGAGAAAAGATTAAAGACAATTACTCGATAGAGCGCTTTTTGATTAGTGTTGAGGTTCTTTTTTCCTTATCTTTCCGCCACGCAGTGGCCATATAAAGGCGCGAAGCGAATTTATTTTTATTTGCTGGTTAATTCACCCTTAAAAATAACCAAAGAAGTCGAGTGAATTTTCTTATAATAAAGCAGGTTATTGTTAACCGCTATCTCGCCATGAATTAGCTCATCAAACTCAACAATGGCATGGGTCTCAAGGTCGATTTTGGCCACTGGTGCCACATCGTCACTAATAAACAACGCGGTATCATTAACCGCAAGGGCGCTGCGAGAACTCACGGTAAAACCGGTCACCAGAGTTTCGATGCCATTGAGTTTAAACAGTTTGATACTGTGATCAGCGGTGGGATAAATAATACCACTGTCATGGTAAATACCGTACAAGGCATCACGAATGGTGATGCCGGTTTCTTTGAACCCATCCAGATAATACTCCACCAGCAATGTTTCCATGCTTTTCAAAGGGCCCTTGCCTTTGGCGACCTGATTACTCACTAAAATCCGTTCGCTGTTTTTAGAAAAATCAGGATATGTATTGCCTGGCAGCGTTTTTAACGCGCTCAGGCCATCTTCATTACGCTGATACACAATAGTGCTGTCAGAGAAGCTGATCGCCAACCACTTTTCGTCCCTAGACTGGCTGAAGTACATGATATTGCGGTTCTTGTTGAAATTGGTGATCTGGGTCTTTACCCCGTCACTAAAGGCGTAAATTTGAGAGATCCCGGTTTCATCAGAGACAAACAAGATCTCATTCAATGCGCTTTTAGGGTATTTCAACACGCTTTCAGAGGTCATGATCTCCTTCATTTCACGACTGATCAAATTCATCGAGTGAATGCTGTTTTTGTAAATACTGCCCGACACAATGGCAATTTTGTTGCTGTTGGCGCTGACCACCGGATAACTGATGGCTTTTAACGGGTTTTTGTAAATGGTGGTCAGGGTTTGCGGGTCTGCCCAGTCAAAGGATTTAAGCTGGTTGTCGGTATCCTTGAAAATAATCTGGTCTTCAAAAATATCAAAGCTGAGTAACTTGGTGCCCACCTGACGCAAAAATGTCACCGTGTTGTCTTCATTTACCCGGTTGATATTCGAAACCTTGCCGTCTGGACTTTGCAACGAAAACAGCGCACCCAACGCATTGCTGTAAACAATAAAATATTGTCCGGAGTCATGGCTGATAGCCCCCATTGCAGATTTTTGGTTCGAAAAATAGGGGGTAACTTTTTTGCTGAGCAAATCCAGTTGCTTGATCTCGTTGTGACCCAGCACACTTTGCGACTCGGTAAAAAACAGGGTGTTTTCATCTTTAAACGCCATGCTCATCACTTTGGTATGCGGGTTGCATTCGGCCAGCAGTTGATCATCACCGATTTTTTTCAGATCATCATCCAGGGTGATCAAGCGAATTTGACACAAATCTGGCTCCTTGCGCTGAAAAGCCAATTGACGCCCCGTCGGACTCCAGGCGGGCACTTGGTCGTAATGACCTTCGGTGAGGATTTCAAACCCAAGGTTGGTGTCGATTTTGAGGTAAATTTGTGACGAACCGTCCTTTTTGTGCGAAAAGGCCATCGCGCTACCATCAGGCGACAAATCAGGTTCTACCGATGCCCCGGCAATGGCCGTTGCCTGGATAATATTACTGACGCTAAACTGCGGCCCTTGGTTATACGGGCCAAAAAACATAAACACCACTGCGACGGCTAATAGTGATGGCAACACGGCTTTGGCGTAACGCAGCAGTTTGTTGCGGGTTTGTTGTTTCTTTTCAATCTCTTGCTGAATGTCATTAACAAGCACGCCAACATAATTGATTTTGTAATTGGCATCGGCGGCAACAAAACCGTTTTCGGTCACGCCAATGGCTTTGAATTTTTTACGCAGGGTCGAGAGGACTTTTTGCAGCACCTTTTTGTCGTTCCAGTGCCCCCAGTTTTCATTCAGAATGGTTTCGGCGTTGATCAAACCATCCACTTGATTTTCAAGCACATATCTGAGTATCCGCGCTTCTTTGGGTTCCAGCAACTGCTGCTCAGAATTAAATTCAATGCGCAGATTTTCAATCTCAAAATAAAATTTGATTTGACTATTTATCAGATAATAACTTTCGGTCATGCCGCTACTTTAGTCTACTGTTGATGAAAAAAAATCGTCATATCCTAACGTGAAATACAGCTGACCAAAAGCGCAATTCGACTGTTCTTACCTTTTGTTGCCTAAAACATCCGTAAAAGCGGATGTATTCTCCTGTGGCGGGTGCTGCATTCCCAATTAGCGCACATATTGCGGGCTAATTCCGTCAATTTCAAGGCCAAAGTCGATTTAATTGACTCTTTGTGTTGTTTGACGAGCATTAACCCACTTTGATGGATTTATTGACATATAAAGTCAGTTGTTCGGTAAATTGTATTTTTTGTTGTTCCGGCACAAAACTGGCGGCAAAACTGTTTTGTGCCAAGGTCACCGCCTGAGCTTTGCTCATCCCCAAGCCTTGATGCAGCGCAAGGTAATTTTGGTTAAGGTAACCACCAAAATAAGCCGGATCATCTGAATTGACCGTCACCAATAACCCCTGTTCTAACAATTGTAGAATATTGTGCTCACTCATATCCTCAAACACTTTGAGTTTGGTGTTCGACAACGGACAAACCGTCAATGGCATTTGCCGTTCACGCAGGTATTCCACCAATTTAGGGTCTTCAATACAGCGAACACCATGGTCAACCCGACTGACTTTAAGCAATTGTATCGCATCCCAAATATATTGCGGCGGACCTTCTTCACCAGCATGGGCTACAGTCAAAAATCCGGCCTCTATCGCTTGCTCAAATACCTGTTGAAACTTCTGGGGCGGATGCCCGACCTCAGATGAATCCAAACCTACCGCACCAATGTGTTGTTTGAATGGTAGCGCCTGTTGCAAGGTTTCCATCGCAGAATTAGCGCTCAAATGACGCAAAAAGCACAAAATCAACACACTGCTAACGCCCAATTGCTGCTCACCATCGGCCAGTGCTCGGCTAATACCATTAATCACAGTGGCAAAAGCAATGCCACGGTCGGTATGAGTTTGTGGGTCGAAGAATATCTCGGTATGAATAACAGTCTCTTCTTCACAGCGTTTGAGATAAGCCCAAGTCAGGTCGTAAAAGTCCTGTTCGGTTATCAGCACTGCGGCACTTTGATAATAGATATCGAGAAATGATTGCAGGTTATCGAATTGATAGGCCTGTTTAACCTCATCGATATTGGCATAGGGCAAGGCGACGCCGTTGCGCTTGGCCAATTCAAACATCAGCTCGGGTTCGAGGCTACCTTCTATATGGATATGCAACTCTGCCTTGGGCAACTTCTTTATAAATTCTTTCATTGTTCTATCCTGATTTTTTTGCTTGCCTTCGGCTGATCCCTCTACGAGGGGAAGGTCAAAAGCCTCAACACGGAGGCACGGAGCCACGGAGGAAAGAAAGAGGAAAAGATTTAAAATCAAAGGCAAAGAACTAAATGCTTAAAAACCAACCACCCAATAATTTGCCCTTAATATTTTTAGTTTTTTAGTCTTTCCTCTTTCTTTCTCCGTGCCTCCGTGACTCCGTGTTGAGGGCTTTTGATCTTAATCTTTTGGCCTTTTAACCCACCTACGAACCAATCCCACAGCCACCCAAGATAATCGACGTCAGCGACTTAACCACTTCTTCAAAGTCTTGATCATCCAATTGCGGTTTGTCCATTGCCGAGGTCACTTGCACATTAAAATCGGCGTAATGCTGGGTTGCACTCCATATCAAAAACAACAAATGCAAAGGATTAACCGGCTTGATTTTACCCTGCATAATCCAAGCCTCAATTACTCGCGTTTTACGTTTCACCCATTGCTTAAACTCATCATCTAAATACGGTTTTAAATGGGGTGCGCCGTGAATGATTTCACTGGCAAATAACCGCGAACCTTCGGGATCGGTCTTTGAATACATCACTTTGGCGCGAATGTAAGCCGACAACGCGGTTTTGGCGTCATCGCTTTCGTCGAAGGTATCAAACCGGGCGTTCCATACGGCTAGAATCTGGTTTAATAACTGCTGATACAGGTCAGTTTTATTGTCGAAGTAATAATGAATGTTGGCCCGTGGCAACCCTGCTCGCTCGGCAATGCGCTTTATCGATGCCCCTTTAAAACCATAGGTAACAAACTCGGTTTTTGCTGCGTCGAAGATCAGGGTTTTGTTCTTTTGGCGGATGTTGCCATCCGTCGGTTTTTTAGTTTTATCCACTGTGGCACTGTTCATATATGGTACTGTTCATATCCGCTTTGCTTTAAGGGTTAGTGTTGTTTACTCTGTTGACTTTTAACCTGCTGACGAGCATCGTGCAATAACGGCTCGGTGTAACCACTGGGCTGCTTCTTGCCTTCAAAAATCAATTTAACCGCTGCCCCAAAAGCAATGCTCTTGTCAAAATCGGGCGCCATGTTTTGGTAGTTTTCATCACCGGCATTTTGCCCGTCGC
>JABSOG010000462.1 GCA_013216025.1 Algicola sp.
TTCTCGTTAATTTTTACTCGTTACGTTTTTCTCGTTTGTCTTCTTTCTTGTCACGTTTTTACTTGTTTTTCGCCACTTTCACCTTCAACTGCTTCACCTTCTTCAGTGAGAGGGAATTCAGGCTCTTCGATTTCATCAATGCGTTGCAAACCAACCACCAACTCACCTTCGATGGTTCTGATTAATGTCACGCCCTGAGTATTACGACCAACCATTGACACACCATCAACACGGGTTCTGACCAAAGTACCCCTGTTGCTGATCATCATGATCTCGTCTTTATCAGTCACTTGAACCGCACCAACCACTTTGCCGTTACGTTCAGATACCTTGATAGAAACCACACCTTGGGTGCCACGACTCTTCGATGGATAATCTTCAAGATTGGTTCGTTTGCCGTAACCATTTTCAGTCACAGTCAAAACAGCGCCATCGTTCTTAGGTATGATCAGTGAGACAACTTTGTCATCGCCTTTAAGCTTGATACCACGAACACCGGTTGCTGTACGACCCATTGGCCGTACGCCGCCACGCATTTCTGGCTCGCCATTTTCATCAATTTTCGGACTACCGTCTTCATTAGGTGGCGCAGGTTTAGTGAATTCGTCAAAACGAACTACTTTACCGGCATCCGAGAACAACATGATCTGGTTCGAACCATCGGTGATATCAACACCAATCAACAAGTCACCTTCTTTAAGGTTAACTGCAATGATGCCATTGGCACGAGGCTTGGAGTATGCCTTCAATGGAGTCTTTTTAACTGTACCATCGGCAGTGGCCATAACGATGTATTTGTCTTCTTCAAACTCTCGGACCGGCAATATCGCGTTGATGCGCTCGTTTTCTTCAAGCGGCAACAAGTTGATGATTGGGCGACCACGGGCTGTACGACTAGCCAATGGCAACTGGTACACTTTAAGCCAGTACATGCGGCCACGGTTTGAGAAGCACAAAATGGTATCGTGGGTGTTGGCCACCAACAAACGTTCGATGAAGTCTTCGTCTTTCATCTTGGTTGCGGCTTTACCTCTGCCCCCTCGGCGCTGAGCTTCGTAATCACTCAAAATCTGGTATTTAACATAACCCTCATGAGACAGGGTCACGACTACGTCTTCTTCGTTGATCAAATCTTCGAGCGAGATATCGTGAGCAGCATTGCTTATTTCGGTGCGTCGTTCATCACCATAAGTATCTCTGATCACAACCAACTCTTCGCGGATGATCTCCATCAAACGTTCAGGAGAGCTCAAAATCAGCATCAATTCGGCGATAAGGTTGAGCAGTTCTTTGTATTCGTTGAGAATTTTTTCGTGTTCAAGACCAGTTAACTTGTGTAAACGCAAGTCCAAAATGGCCTGTGCCTGAATTTCGGTGAGGTAGTACTTACCATCACGGATACCATACTCAGGCTCTAACCATTCAGGTCTGGCGGCGTCATTACCGGCTTTTTCCAACATGCCTGCAACATCACCGAGATCCCATCCTTGTGCGACCAAGCCAATTTTGGCTTGTGCAGGAGAAGACGAACCTTTAATCAAAGCAATGATGGGGTCAATATTGGCAAGGGCGATGGCCAGTGCTTCAAGCACATGGGCACGGTCGCGGGCTTTGCGCAAATCAAAGACGGTTCTGCGTGTCACCACTTCGCGGCGGTGCAACACAAACGCTTCGAGCATGTCTTTGAGACCAAACAATCTTGGCTGACCTTTTTCAAGGGCAACGGCATTGATACCAAAAACGGTTTGTAGCTGAGTTTGCGCATAAAGTTGGTTTAACACCACTTCGCCCGACTCACCCCGTTTGATCTCGATGACCATGCGCATACCGTCTTTATCAGACTCATCACGCAGCGCAGTGATACCTTCGATTTTTTTGTCTTTGACCAACTCGGCCATTTTTTCAATCAATCTGGCTTTGTTGACTTGATACGGCAATTCGTGAACGATAATCGTTTCTTTACCTGACTTTTCGTCAGTCTCGACTTCAGCGCGGGCACGCAGGTAGATTTTACCCCGGCCAGTACGATACGCTTCGTTGATCCCTTTACGGCCACTGATGATCGCAGCAGTTGGGAAATCAGGACCCGGGATATATTCCATCAATTCTTCAATGGTGATCTCAGGATTATCCACCAACGCCAACGTGCCATTAATCACTTCAGTCAGGTTATGTGGTGGAATATTGGTGGCCATACCAACGGCAATACCGGATGAACCATTGACCAACAAGGTTGGTACTCTGGTGGGCAATACCACGGGGATAAATTCGGTGCCATCATAGTTGGGGGCAAAATCAACGGTTTCTTTTTCCAAATCGGCCAATAACTCTTGGGCGATTTTGGCCATTCGGATTTCGGTGTAACGCATCGCAGCTGCGGAGTCGCCATCTACCGAACCAAAGTTACCCTGGCCATCGACCAGCAGATAACGCATTGAGAAAGGTTGAGCCATACGAACGATGGTGTCATAAACAGCCGTATCACCGTGGGGGTGATACTTACCAATCACGTCACCAACGATACGGGCTGATTTTTTGTAAGGTTTGTTCCAGTCGTTACGCAATTCGTTCATTGCAAACAACACCCGGCGGTGAACCGGTTTGAGTCCATCACGCACATCCGGTAATGCACGGCCGACTATGACACTCATGGCATAGTCGAGATAGGACGTTTTTAATTCATCTTCAATATTAACCGGGACAATTTGCTTGGCCAAATCAGTCATAAGAGGTTTGATTCCCTAAAGGTCTTCTTCGAGTTTTCGACGCCGGATTTTAGCATAATAAAGTGTCCTTTGTAGATGTTTAAATGCTTAATTGCACACAAATCATTGTTTATCTGGTTTTACCTAAGAAAAAGCTTTTATAATAGACAAAATATTGAACTCTACTTATACAACACCTGTGTATAAGGCAGTAAAAGTCAGGATGCCATGAGCGAAACTCAGACCCAGTCGCAAAACAAATCTCAAACAACAACAACGTCGCCAGTAGAAAATGTCGACCCTAATGAAATCAAAAAATTCGCTGATTTGGCGTCCCGCTGGTGGGACTTCGAAGGTGAGTTCAAACCCCTGCACGACCTTAACCCGCTAAGGCTCGATTATGTCAGCCACAAGGTCAACGGCCTGTTTGAAAAAAACATTCTAGATGTTGGTTGTGGCGGCGGTATTCTCAGCGAAAGCATGGCCCGCAAAGGCGCTGACGTTTTGGGCATCGACTTGGGCCATGAACAGCTCGCAGTCGCCAAATTACACGCGCTCGAAACTGGCATTAAACTCAACTATCAAAAAATAGCCGTAGAAGCCATCGCACAAAGCTCACCGAAGCAGTATGACGTTGTCACCTGCATGGAAATGCTCGAACATGTGCCAGACCCTGCATCTATCGTTAAAGCCTGCGCTGAGCTTGTCAAAGACGATGGGCATGTATTCTTCTCGACCATCAACAAAAACTTCAAAGCTTACCTGTTTGCCATCATCGGTGCCGAAAAAGTCCTTAAAATGGTGCCCGATGGGACGCACGACTATAAAAAGCTGATCAAACCCTCGGCACTGATTAGTTGGGCCGAAGCCAACGACCTTAAAGTACGTGATATTATCGGCCTGCATTACAACCCCATCAACGGGCAGTACCGTTTGGGTGAGGGTGTTGATGTCAACTATATGATCCATTGCCAGAAAATTGCTTAGACTGCTATTGATGCCAAGAAGAAAAAACAAAAGGAGAGGGCCAGATGAAATTCAGTTCAATATTGTTCGACCTAGACGGTACCTTGTTAAAAACCGCCGATGATTTGGGTGCAGCGCTGAATTTTGTGTTGCGCCAATACAACAAGCCTGAAGTGTCAGCTCAGCTTTATACCCCCGAAGCCTCCAACGGAACAAAGGGCTTGTTGCAGCTAGGTTTTGGTGAAAGCTTTGAACAATATGATTTTGAGCAGCTTAAAGGTCAGTTTTTAACCCACTATGCTAATAATATCGCCTGTCACACCGATTATTTTGATGAAGTGGTTAAAACCCTGACTTTTCTCACTGACAACAACATTCCGTGGGGCATCGTCACCAACAAACCCGAGTTTTTGACCACGCCATTGCTGAAGCACTTCCCACTGCTTGAAAACTGCCACGCGGTGGTGTCTGGTGATACTGTGGGCGTGGCCAAACCCAACCCCAAACCGATGTTTCACGCCTTTGATGAAATGAAGCAACGCGCCGATGGCACTATCAGTGACACTATCCATGACAACATGATCCCTGAGCACTGTTTATATGTCGGCGATGCACAAAGAGACATTGCAGCGGGCCAAAATGCCGGAATGAAAACCGTCGCCGCACTTTATGGTTATATCGAACCCGATGAAGATGTCGCTGGCTGGTGTGCTGATTTTGATATGGAGACCTTTAGTGAGCTGCTGAGGTTTTTTTAAAGATTTGGCGCTTCGCACCTACGCTACGCTTTAAGCTCAACAGATCTCAACACGGAGGCACGGAGCCACGGAGAAAGAAAGAGACAAGCAAAAGCAAAAGCAAAAGCAAAAGCAAAAGCAAAAGCAAAAGCAAAAGCAAAAGCAAAAGCAAAAAATAGAATAGCCTTAACCTTTTAATGTTTTAACTTTTTTAATTTTTTCCTCTTTCTTTCTCCGTCACTCCGTGGCTCCGTGTTGAGATCTTTTGACCTTAATCTTTTAACCCACGCCTAGCGCCAGACTCCACATCCCCTCCCCCACCATTTTACAAATCTTCAGTTAAAACTATACTTGGCTTATTGACCCAAGGAACTTGATTTAACAGCCAAAAATTGGAGAACAAGGTGAAAAAATTGGACTTTAAAGGATTGTTGTTAGTTTTAGTTACCCTGTTATTCGGCTGTTCTGACGTTGATAGCACGGCGAACAAAACCCTCTATATTGGTGTCTTACCTGATCTTAACGAAGCCATGCTGCACAAAAAATATCAAGGGCTGGTTACCTACCTGCAAACCACCACCAACATCAAGTGTCAATTGAAAGTCCCCGGTTCATACAATCAACTACTGCGCTGGTTTAACAACAAAGAAGTGGATATCGCGCTGTTTGGCGGTGTCACCTTTGTTAAAGCCCAGCGCAAAGCCAGTGCCGAACCTTTGGTGATGCGGGCCATTGATGCCCGGTTTAAGAGTGTCATGCTGGTGAGGGCCAAAAACCCGGCCAATGGGTTAAGCGAACTTAAAGGCGGCACCCTGGCTTTTGGCTCCCGTCTGTCGACTTCAGGCCATTATATGCCGCGCTATTTTTTTCAAAAACAACAAATAACACCCGAAAATCTCTTTCAACGCATTGAGTATTCCGGTGCCCACGACACCACTGCCCTGTGGGTTGAACGGGGCAAGGTTGACGCAGGCGTGGCCAACGCGCAAATTGTTTATTCGATGCTCGAAGATGGTCGTCTTAACAAAGACAAAGTCAAAATCATCTGGCAATCGCCACCCTTTGCCGATTATGTCTGGGCAGTTCAGTCGACCATGTCTGAACAATACAAACAGTTGCTGCGAGATGCATTTTTGAGTATGAGTCAACATCCCGAGCAACAACCTTTGCTCGATGCGCTCGGTGCCGATTATTACATTCCCTCCAGGGCTAAGGATTTTGCCAAGCTGGCGCAAGTTGTGCCCATCGACAGTGGCCGCTAAGACAATGACCAATAGTAAAAACAACAACAGCAAAAAGAACCACAGTAAAATCAACAACCATCACAACCGGCAGATCACTCGCCTGATGTACGGCCTGCTGGCCACGGTTACCGTGGTTTTTTCGAGCATCATCATCACAGTCCAATGGTCACACAACAAAGTGGAAGAAATGGAAACTTTGGGCAATAATTACCATTTGGCCATCAGCGAAAAAAGTCTCGAACTGCTGATTGTCTTCGATGAAACCCGTTTGTGGTTTTTGCGCCATCAGGTTCAGGGTAATGCCCAGGCATTGTCTTTAGCCAACTCACCCCTTGAGAGAGATCAAATCAACGGACTCATCTATGAACTGCAAGCGCACATTGAGGCCGTTGGTCAAATAGCCCAAGCTTTTGAACACAGTGCCTTTGCCATCCTCAACGCCATTGAAGAACAAAAGCAACAACAGGTGTTAACCGCACTTTTGGCATTAAAACAAACGGGCGACTTTAGCTTTGAGAATATTGAACAGATCCTCAAACCTTTGATTGGTGCCACCCATCAAATTCGCCTAATGCATCAAATACACCACCACCGTTTGGCAACGCAAGCCGAACAATTTACTCAAACCAACCGCGTCAGATTAGTGCTGTTGGTTTTTGCCTTGGCAGCGGTTGGGATATATGGCGTCATTACGTTGGTTCGCCGTATTGGGCTGAACCTAACCGACCTGCACAATATACAGCAACGGCTGCAACAAAGTGAAAAACGCCTACTCGAAGCCGAACATGTCTCGCGTGCCAGTTACATCGATTGGGATCCGGTCAATAACCAAACCCAGTGGTCTCATGAAACCTACGTGTTACATGACATCAGTACAGATACACCCGCATCAATGAGCGCGATTTTGGCCGTTATCGAACCACAAGATATTGCCAAAGTAACCGAAACCCTCGACC
>JABSOG010000463.1 GCA_013216025.1 Algicola sp.
GATTCGCCACAGGGCCACGTAGAGACTTCGCTTGAATTGCCCGTTAGCCGCCAGTTAAAAACCATTGCCCAGCAACATCAGGGCAGTTTGTTTAATGTGTTGCAAAGTGCCTTTGCTTTGTTGTTGGCGCGGCTGTCGGGTCAGCATGACTTAACCATTGGCATACCGGTGACCGGACGTCATATTTACGGCACTCAAAATATGTTGGGTATGTTTTTGAATAACTTACCGGTCAGACATCAAGTGGATTTACAGGCCAATTTTGGCGATTACTTGAGCGTACAAATCGATAATATGGCGCAGGTTTTGTCCAATCAAGATATGCCGCTTGAACGCATACTCGAACTGGTCGACAGTGCGGGCAGCACCGACAATACCCCGTTATTTCAGGTGTTATTCAACATGCTGAGCCTGCCTGATGCCAATGTCAGTGAAGGTGAGTTAGACATTTCGAACGCGCAAACAGCCGATATTCAAAGCAAATTTGACCTGACGCTTTATGTTACTGATGCCGTTGGTGGCGTTGAATTTCATTGCAGTTATAACAAAGATAAATTTAGCCACCAGTCGATGACTACTGTGATGGCGCAATATGTGTCGTTGTTAAGCCAAATTGCAGAAAATATTGAGTTGCCTTGTGGGCAATATTCTTTGATAAGAGCTTTGATAGAAGATTCTCCTGTGCATGAAGCGTTGCCGGTTTACTGGCCGGGCGCGGTGACAGACTTGTTTAGACAGCAAGCTTTAGATAACCCGAAGGCAACTGCGATTGTTGATGAGTTTGGTGAATGGTCGTATCAAACCATATTGAATTTGAGCAACAGATTGTCTGCCCAATTGATAACACAGGGCATTGGCAAGGGTGATGTTGTTGCAATTGTTGCTGCCAGACAAGCTTCAGTAGTGGTGGCCACAATGGCCGTTTTACAGTGCGGCGGCGTGTATAGCATGATCATGCCAGAGTATCCGCAAGCACGAATTGACCAGCAAATGGATATCATCAAACCTTTGGTTGTGTTGTCTTGTTTGGATATTGATATGAATGAACCGGTGCAAGCTGTTGCGTTTGCGCCGATTGAAATTGCTCCAGAACAAGCCGCCTGTATTACCTTTACCTCGGGTTCGACAGGTGTGCCTAAAGCTGTAGTCGGCAAACATCGGGGATTAAGTGGGTATTTGGCTTGGTTGCCAGCGAAAATGGGTTTAAGTAGCGATGACCGATTCAGTCTGTTGTCGGGTTTGGCGCATGATCCGTTGCAACGTGACATGTTTGGTGCGCTTTGCCTTGGCGCTACTTTGGTGGTGCCAAGTGCCGCTGATTTTGCGGCGTTGAAGGTGGCTCATTGGATGGTCGAGCAAAAAATCACCGTGACTCATTTAACCCCGGCCATGACTGAAGTGCTGTGTTTGGATGCTGAATCGGCTTTCCCTAGTTTGCGGGTTGCCTTTTTAACTGGCGAAAAATTGCTTAGAGAAACCGCGATATCGCTGCAAAATCTTAATGCAAACATGCGCATTTATAACTGTTATGGCGCAACAGAAACCCAGCGGGCGCTGACCTATTACGAGATAACCGCGGAGTGTGATTTACCTAATGTGATCCCTCTGAGTCGACAGTCACAAGACACTCGCTTACGTTTGCTTAACCCACTGGGTTTTGAATGCGGTATCGGCGAAGTTGGGGAAATAGGCATCGAAAGTGGCCATATAGCCAAAGGTTACCTGAATGATGACGAATTGACTAAGCAACGTTTTGACAATCTAAGATATCACACGGGTGATATGGGGATTTATCAAGATGAACTGCGGGTTAAACCTTTGGGTCGTAACGATAACCAAATCAGCCTGCGGGGTTATCGCATCGAACTGGGTGATATCGAATCTCAGTTGTTGCAATTGATTGAAATTACTTCGGCTGTAGTCTTGGCACCCCAACAAAAACAGCTGGTGGCTTTTGTGGTGTTGGATAATCCGCCTCTTGACTGGGCAACATCAGTCAGGCAGCAGATTGAAGCCAAATTGCCAGATTATATGGTGCCGGGGCATTTTGTCACGGTTGAAAAGATGCCACTAAATGCCAGTGGCAAAATTAATACTCAGGCATTGTTGTTGCTTGATGATCAACGCGAAACAACTTGTTATGTGGCGCCGCGCAGTGCTACAGAAATAGCACTGGTACAGATTTGGGCCGGATTATTAAAGCTAGACGCGGACAAACTTAGCAGCGAAGCGCACTTTTTTGAATCTGGTGGACATTCGTTGTTATCGTTACGGTTACTGGCCGATGTGCGTAGTCAGCTTAACGTAGAGCTGGCGATAAGAGACGTTTTTGATACGCCGCAACTGGGCAGATTGGCTGCATTGATTGATAAAAGTGCGGGAAAGGCGACCCGTCCAGAAGTGGTGGCTTTTGATCGCAACAATGCACGAAATGATGAGCCATTACCTTGCTCTTTTGCCCAGCAACGCTTGTGGTTTATCGACCAAATGGATGGTGGCAGCAGCCAATACAATATGTCGTCGGCAATGCGATTTGAAGGTGATTTTGACGCCAATATCGTCGAACAGGCATTTAATCGCATTGTACAGCGCCATGAACCGTTGCGTACGGTGTTTATAGAGACTGAAAGTGGCACGCAGCAACGGATCAAACACAACGTTGTATTTGAGCTGACGAGTCTGGATTTAATTGGATTTGACACGCAAAACCAAGCGCAAAAAGTGCAAATGGCGGTTAAGGCCGATGCTGGAAAAACCTTTGATTTGACGCAGGATTTGATGCTCAGAAGTGCGTTTATTCGAATGTCAGCTAATACAGGTGTGCTGTTGTTCAACATGCACCATATTGCGTCTGACGGTTGGTCTATGGGTTTATTGGTCGAAGAATTTGCTCGCCAATATGTTGCGATACGTTCTGGCACTCCCGACTCTTATGCCCCTTTGGCGGTGCAATATGCCGACTATGCTCTGTGGCAGCGTGACTATTTGGCGGGAGAGGTTTTACAAACCCAATTAGATTATTGGGATAGTCAACTGGCAGGCATTCCCCCAGTGCACAGCCTGCCGGTGGATAGAATGCGCACAGCCGAACAGACTTTTAATGGTGCTGCGGCGGTATTCAATACCTCAAAAGCGACATTAAATGCTCTTAACCAGTTGGCATTGGCTAATAATGCCACTTTGTTTATGGTACTACACGGGGCGTTTTCGCTGCTGTTGTCTCGTCACGCCAACAACAACGACATTGTGGTGGGTGTGCCAATGGCCAACCGGTTGCAAACCGAGTTGGAGCCTATCATCGGCTTTTTTGTCAACACCTTGGTGCTGCGCGCAGACTGTTCGGGTAACCCGGCTTTTACAGACTATTTAGACCACATTAAAACTACAAATTTAGATGCTCAAGCCAATCAAGACGTGCCGTTTGAGCATTTGGTCGAACGCCTACAACCGGCCCGAAGCACAGCCTATTCGCCGCTGTTTCAAATTTTGTTCACCATGAATACCAATGAACAGGTATCGCTTGATCTCCCTGATTTGACGTTTAGCCCAATCGGTTCAGAGGATGACACTGTAGTCGCAAAGTTTGAATTAACGTTGATCGCCTCAGCAACCGATGATGGCTTGGCGTTGTGTTTTGAATACAATACCGACTTGTTTGACCGTGCAACCATAAACCGTTTGGGCTCCCATTTGGTTAATCTGCTTGATGGCATTGTCGCCAACCCGCAAGCTTTGATTGGTCAATTGCCAATGTTGGGCGACGATGAACAACACCAGTTGTTGCATACGCTTAACGACAGGAAAGTCGACTATGACAAATCGGCGCTCATTCACGAGTTGTTTGAGCAACAGGTTGAAAAGACACCGGATAATGTTGCGCTTATTTTCGATAGTGAGCAGTTGACGTATCAACAGCTCAACGAAAAAACCAACCAATTGGCCCACTCGTTACGCGCTCAAGGGGTAAAACCCGATTTGCTAGTAGGGCTGTGTGTCGAGCGATCGATGGACATGATAATCGCCATTTTTGCGATACTCAAAGCGGGTGGGGCATACGTACCGCTAGACCCTACGTATCCTAAAAGCCGTTTGGATTACATGATTGAAGACAGCGGTATCGAGATACTGATCGATCAAGCTGCGTTAAATGTGTCTATTGAACACTACCCCCGCACCAATCCGCCAAAGGCTGAGGGGCAAACCTCTGCCAACTTGGCTTACGTGATTTATACGTCAGGTTCGACTGGATTGCCCAAAGGGGTGATGATTGAACATCGCAATACGGTTTGTTTTATCGATTGGGCAACACGGTATTTTTCAGCCGAAGAGCTGAGCTGCGTATTGGCCAGCACCTCGCTCAATTTTGATCTATCGATATTCGAAATGTTTGTGCCGTTGTCTAACGGTCATCGCATGGTGATCATGAAAAATATTTTGAGTCTGGCTGACAGTGCTTTTGTCAATCCAGGGCTGACACTGATAAACACCGTGCCATCGGGCATTGGCGCGTTGGTGGATGAAGACAAAATACCGTCAACGGTTAAGGTCATTAATCTCGCCGGAGAAGTGTTGAAAAAGACCTTGGTCGACAACATTCAAAAGCTAAGCCCTATGGCGACAGTGGTAAACCTGTATGGGCCGTCTGAAGATACGACTTATTCGACGGTGATGTCGATACCTGCCAATGGTAGTAATCATCCAACAATTGGTACGCCGGTAGACAATACCGTGGTTTATATTCTTGATGAAAACCAACAGTTGCAACCCCATGGCGGCATTGGTGAGCTGTATATTGGTGGTGAATGTTTGGCTCGTGGCTACCATAACAGGCCACAATTAACCGCTGAACGATTTGTCCAAAACCCGTTTAATACCGACCCACAAAGCCGATTATACCGAACTGGTGATTTGGTGAGATACTTGCCCAATGACAGTTTAGAATTCATTGGCCGGGCTGATGCACAGGTTAAAGTGCGAGGTTTTAGAATCGAGCTGGGCGAAATAGAACACCGGTTATTGCAAGAGCCAGGTGTTCAATCGGCAGTGTTGTTGGTGCGTCAAGAACAGATAGTGGCGTATGTGGTCAGTGATGCTGATGCCGATACGCTTCGCACGACTTTACAAGCTCAACTGCCCGATTACATGGTGCCGGCATTGTTTGTCGAACTGGATGAATTACCGCTGTTACCCAACGGTAAAACCGATACCAATGCACTGCTGGCGATGGATCATCAGTCGTTGTCAGCTTATGTTGCGCCGCAAAATGCCGATGAGACCCAACAAGTACAAGTGTGGGCTGAACTGCTCGGCTTACCGGTCGATAAAGTCAGTGTCACGGCTAATTTCTTCGAACTGGGTGGTAACTCAATCTTGTTGCTGCGACTGATAAGCTTGCTGGCAAAATCGGGCATTAACAGAACCATTAAACAAGTGTATGAGCAACCGACTGCCCGAGGATTGTCAAAAACGGGGTTATCAAAAGCGGGGATGTCAGATGTGCCACTGAGCGAAAGTGAATTGTGCCTGCAAAGCTTGATTCACTTAAACAAGCCCAATCAAGCGATAAAAGCACTGCCACTATACTTGCTCCATCCGGTGGGTGGACGGGTCAATTGTTATGACCGCTTGGCGGCAGAAATGGCCGACATTTGCCCGGTGATTGGCGTGCAGGCACCGTTTAACTTTGGTTGTGACAAGGCCTTTGAGTCAATCGCTGAATTGGCCGAATTTTACGTCGCCGCCATCAAACTAAATCAACCATCAGGCCCTTACAAATTGGGTGGTTATTCTATTGGCGGGTTGCTGGCCCAACAAGTGGCCAGGTTGCTCAGTGAACGTGGGGACGCCGTTGAATATCTGATTAATATCGATGGTGCGTTACTGTATCCAGCCGACCATCAACCCAGACAAAACCATCAATGCCTCGAACTTGCCATAGAAGGGCGCTTTGAAGAGGCGCTAGACAGCGCAAATGCAAAGGCCTCTTTGGGCGATGATTTTAAAAACAAACTTTATGCAGCCCAATTAGATTGCGTTGCCGATATTTTGATGGAAACCCCAATGGACGGTTTAGTTGATAAAGCCGCCGTGATTGTCGCCTTGAGATTTTTTGTTAACCTACTTAAAGCCGACAGGCCGTTAACACCGACCACGATTAGTGGTTGCTCGGTATTGGTATTGTCGTCAGATAAGCGCATACGAGCGGTGGTAGATGACAGCTGGCAACAGTCTATTAAGAGTGAATCTCGTGTCGTAGAGGTGGATGGGATGCATGAGACTTTGCTGCAAGGGGCGAGTTATGATGTAATTTTGGCTGTTTTGCAGGGGGATTTGTGACGGGATAATAAAGCTGCCTAAGCAGATTTATTCAAGCCATAAAAAAAGGCTACCGTTAGGTAGCCTTTTTTAGTTTAAACGCTCAGCGTTTTAACCCATGTCAGGTTTGGTCATACCCGAAGAACTCTTCGAACGTGCACCTGTTGCACCGGCGTGTTTTCCAGATGCCACTGTACTTCTGTTGTCATTGCTGTGGGCCGGAGATGTTTCGACATCGATAGACACTTCAACTTGTTCAGGTTTGATATCTTT
>JABSOG010000464.1 GCA_013216025.1 Algicola sp.
TATTTTCATTCATAGTCATTCACCTATCTTGTTTAATTGTGATAGTGTTTGGACTGGTATGCAATCTTACCTCTGCGAGGGCGTTATAGAAGAGTCGGTGTGACGACAACCTCTGAGTATTCGTTGACGAAGTAAGCGCACCTTGGTGCTCGAAAGTGTGGACAAAAGCTTCGCGAGCTGCGGAGAAGTATTCGTAGTCACCAAGGCGCATACCATCTATTCATTATGCAAAAAAATGAATAATTTAAAAAGTGCTGGAGCACGGCGTATCTCCATATTATTATTCAATATAACTGCATAAAACAATCATCTAGACGGTATGAAGGACTATAACGGAGGAAAGACAAAAGAAAAACAAGACAAAGGTTTTTGATTTTCTTATCTTTGCTTTTCTCCGTGGCCACCGTGACTCTTTTTTCCACTCCGTGTGGACGCTTTTGATCTTAGTGGCTATTGCCACTGCAGCCGATTTAATGCTGCTCTTTATCGCTTGATGCCCGCCAAATCTAACAGAAACGCATACTCTTTGGCGGTATCTAAAAAGCGCTTATAACGTCCTGATTTACCGCCGTGACCCGCTTCCATGTCGGTGTCGAGCAACAACACGTTGTCGTCAGTCTTCATATCACGCAATTTGGCGACCCACTTGGCTGGCTCCCAGTACTGCACTTGTGAATCGTGCAATCCGGTGGTGACCAGTAGGTTGGGGTAGTCTTGCTTTTTCACCTGATCGTACGGAGAATAAGCTAGCATGTAATCGTAATAGGTTTTGTCATTGGGGTTGCCCCATTCGTCATATTCACCCGTGGTTAGCGGAATCGATTCATCTAGCATAGTGGTGATCACATCGACAAAGGGTACCGCCGCTATTACGCCGTGATACAACTGGGCGTCCATATTAATGATGCCACCCATCAATAACCCGCCTGCGCTTCCACCCATGGCATAGACTTTTTTACTGTCGGCATAACCGCGTTTAACCAGCGCTTTGGTGACATCGTTAAAGTCGGTGAAAGTATTCATTTTGGTCAGTTTTTTGCCATCTTCATACCATTGTCTGCCGAGCATTTGACTGCCGCGAATGTGCGAAATGGCAAAAACAAATCCTCGGTCAAGCAGACTCAAACGCGACGAGCTGAAACCCGGATCGATGGTTGAACCGTAAGAACCGTAGGCATAATGCAGGATGGGGTTGGTGTTGTCGGCCTTGAATGTGTCTTTGCGATAAACCAACGATACCGGCACTTTTTTGCCGTCACGGGCGGTGACCATGATGCGCTCAGAGTTATAATTTTCTGGACTGAAATCGCCAATGATTTTATCTCGTTTGAGCAGTTTGCTGGTTTTGCTTTGTACGTGATAATCATATCGAGAACTGGGTGTGGTCATGCTCGAATAATAATAACGAATAACCTTTGATGCCGGATCGGGGTTTGAAGTCAGCGAGGTAGAATAAGCCCCGTCGTTGAATTTAATTTCGTCAATCAGCTTGCCATCATAATCTCGCAGACGCAGCTTTTCGAGGCCGTTGAAGCGCTCGTTGATGACGAAATAATCATTAAACAGCTCAAAGCTTTGCAACAAGGTATCATCGCGGTGATTGATGATTTTTTGCCAGTTATCTTTGCTGCCTATTTTGTCCTCGGCGACTTTGAACAGTTGGCCATTGAGGGCATTGAGGTTAGATTTTAAATAAAAGTGGTTGCCAATGTGGTCAACGCTGTATTCGTGATTTTCTTCGCGTGGCAGAAAAACCTTGAATTGACCTTCAGGGTTGTTGGCATCGACAAATTGCGTTTCGGTGCTCATGGTGGAATACATCCCAATACCGATGAACTTTTCAGAGCGAGTTTTATATATGTAGGTCGCAAAAGTGTTGTCTTTTTCTTGGTAAACCAGCGGGTCTGTGGCCGGGTCGGTGCCCAGCGTGTGACGGTAAACTTGAAACGGCAGTAAAGTGACCGGATCTTTTCTGACATAGAAAAAGGTTTTGTTGTCGTTGGCCCAAACCACTTGGCCCGAAGTATTTTCAATGACTTCTGAGGCAAATTCACCTGTGGTGAGGTTTTTCACCCGAATGTCGTATCGGCGGCGGCTGACGGTATCTTCACTGATGGCCATCAGGTTTTGATTGGCACTCAGCGACAAGGCGGCTAAGCGGTAGAACTCGTGACCTTCAGCGCGTTGGTTTTGATCAAGCAAAACTTCTTCTGGTGCCTCAAGGCTGCCCTTTTGGCGAATGTGAATGCGGTAGTCTTTGCCTTCGTCGTATTTGGTCCAGCGCCAATACCCTTTGTCAAACACCGGCACTGATTCTTTATTGGGTTCTAGTCGCCCGGTCATTTCATCAAACAGGCTTTTTTGCAGGGTTTGGGTGTGGGCCATTTGCTTTGTGGTGTAATCGTTTTCGGCATTGAGATAAGCCAATACCTCAGGGTTCTTACGGGTATCATCGCGCAACCAGTAATATTGGTCGTTGCGGTCGTCGCCATGTTTGCTGAGAATATGCGTGACTTTTTTAGCGATTGGGCCTTGTTGCATTGAAGTGCTCTTATTTAAGGTTGACGTGCTCTTGTTAGAGGCTGAAGACTCATTGGCATCGTTGCTTGAACAAGCACCGAGCACACCAATGACACTGGCAACCAGTGCGGTTTTAAGGATAAGTTTAGACATAGATGGATTCCTGGCTGATTCCGTTCATTATCATTATGCCCATCGGTTCCATTTGTTTGAGCGCGATTATAGCCCGTCAGACTAGCAAAATAAGCCTCATTAAGACCAGCTTTTTAGTTATCCATTTGTATCGACGTGAATATCAGTATACTGCCCATCAACAACGGCATCGCGCCAATGCAATATTTTGATCACCGGCTCAACCGATTCGTCTTCGGATTCAGCTGCCTGAATATGGTATACCCGGATGTCGTCGCCACAGCAATCTTCTAGTGCGTCAGCGAGCAAACAGGCAGAACGGCGACACGAAGCAAAGGCTGTTTCCCAGCCGTCTTCGGTGATAAATTCGATATGGTACATGGAGGTCCCTTTGGGTGCTTATGGTTAATAGATTAGTGTAATACGTTTTTGGCTGATTTAAAAAGTGAACCTCAACCCAACCCATTCACCAACCGAATAATTTCAACAAAAATATCTCGTCCGGTATTAATCAAAGCATCGGGAAAATCGTAATCAGGGTTGTGCAGTTGGGGTGATTCAACACCCGCGCCAAGGGTAAACATAGCACCTTCTGTGGCGGTGTCGCGTAGTTTGCCAAAGTCTTCGCTCCAGCGGTAGCCTTCAGTCAAGGTTGTGCAATTAATGTCGAGGTTGTTGCAGGCTTCAATCACTTTGTCATAACCGGCTTGAGTATTGTTACACGCATAAAATACATCGTTCCAGCCAAATTCAACGCTTAAACCTTGGGATTTTGCACATTGCTCAATCATATCGACAGTACAAGCGACCAGCGTTTCCATCGCTGCGTTGCTGGCGGTTCTTAAAGTGGCCATGATGGTTGCCTCGCCGGGCGAGGTGCCAAAGGGCGCTTGTCCGGACTTGTCGATTGCACCCAAGGTTGCACCGACCACGGTGACTAAACTGAATTCGTTTATTTGCGCTTTCATTTTTGGCAGCTGGTCGATGATGTAACTGACCGCTGTGGCTGGGCTAATGCCATCTTCCGGGTGGGCGGCATGGCTGGTTTTGCCGTGTAGTTTTACGGTCATGCCTCTTGAGGCGCAATTAAAACTGCCGGGTTTGACAAATACCTCACCCAACGGTTGGCCCGGCAGGTTGTGCAAGGCAAAAGCGTAGTCGGGTTTAAGTGGCGTAAATTTTTCGTCTTCAATGACTTGCATCGCGCCTGCACCGGTTTCTTCAGCGGGTTGAAACAACAAAATGACCCGGCCTGATTGTACTTTGCTGTGACTTAATTTTTCACCCACGGCAGTGACAATGGCCATGTGACCGTCATGACCGCATTTGTGTGATACGCCGGTTCGTCGTGAACGGTGAGCGAAGGTGTTTGCTTCGTGGATTGGTAAGGCATCGAGTTCGCAGCGGATAAGTGTTGTCGGCCCCGATTTTTCGCCATTGTAGACAAAAGCCAAACCGGTGCCACCTAACCCTTGATGGACTTCATCCGGGTTTAAATTGTCGAACTGGGCCAAAACACTTTGCGGCGTGGCCGTTTCTTGGTTCGACAGCTCTGGGTTGGTGTGCAGGGCTTTTCTGAACGTTGTCCATTGGGCATTTGTTGTCATGTTCAACTGGCTTTATCAAATTGCAACGCGCACAATCGTTGATATAACGGATCGGATGCCAGCAGCGATTTATGGTCGCCGATATCGACGATTTGGCCTTGGTCCATCACCACAATCAGGTCGGCATGAACCACAGTCGACAGGCGGTGGGCGATGATTAATGTGGTGCGGTCTTTCATTAGTTCGTTTAATGCGGCCTGAACGTGAAACTCACTTTGTGCGTCCAGTGCGCTCGTGGCTTCGTCGAGCAACAATATTTGTGGGTCTTTTAAGATGGCTCGGGCCAGTGCGATCCGCTGTTTTTGTCCGCCCGACAGACGTACGCCCTGTTCGCCGAGGAAGCTGGCGTAACCTTCAGGGAGTTTTTCAATAAATTCGTGGGCGTGGGCGCGTTTGGCCGCTTCGATAACCGCTTCGTCGCTGGCGTCTACGTTGCCATAACGGATGTTGTGCCATACGTCTGAGCTGAACAATACCGGGTGCTGGGGCACCATGCCCATGGTTTTTCTTAAATCAGTCAAATCAAGTTGAGTGATGTTGTTGCCGTTAAAACTGATTTGGCCTTGTTGCGGGTCATAAAATCGTTGCAACAGTTCAAACATGGTGGTTTTACCTGCGCCAGAGGGGCCAACCAGTGCAATGATTTTACCTTTGGGTATGGTCAGGTTGATGTTTTTTAACGCGGGCATGTCGGGTCTTGACGGGTAATTAAACTCGACGTTTTTGAACACAATTTCGGGTTCTTGTTCTTGAGAGAAAGGAAGTGGTGTCTGCGGGCTATTGATATCACTTTTTGTTGCCAGTAATTCGAGCAGCCGCTGGGATGACCCTGCGGCCCGTTGCAGTTCGCCATAAACTTCGGCGACTGTAGCGACCGACATCGCCACCATGATGGCATAAAAGACAAAGGCGCTCAGTTCGCCGCCAGTGATATTGCCCTCAAGTACATCCATGCCGCCAACGTACAGCATCACGCTGATGGCACTAAAGGTTAAAAAGATGATCGCGGCAATCAACAGGGCACGTTGTGCAATTCGCTTTTTGGCCACCTTAAAGGCTTTTTCTACTTCGCCTTCAAAGGCGTTTTTTTCGCGCTGTTCATGGGTGTAACTCTGCACGACTTTGATGTTTTGGATGATTTCACCGGCATAAGTGCTTATATCGGCAATGGCATCTTGTGAGTGGGCAGACAAGCGCCTGACTTTGCGCCCAGAAATGATCATGGGGGCCAATACCAAAGGCACAAAGGCGACCACTAACAACGTCAGTTTTAAATTGGTGATCAACAGCATGATTAATCCGCCAATCAACATCAAAGTGCTGCGCAGTGCCATCGACAAGGACGAGCCTATTATCGATTGTAACAAAGTGGTGTCTGTAGTCAGGCGTGACATAAGCTCGCCGCTGCGGTTTTCTTCAAAGTAACTGGGGTGTAACTGCACGATACGATTGAATACGGCTTTACGGATATCGGCACTGACCCGTTCTCCAAGCCACGACACCAGGTAAAAGCGACTAAAAGTGCCTATTGACAACAGCGCAATAAGCCCAATAAGGACCAGTATGGCATTGCCCAGTTGTTCTGATGAGCCAGCGATAAAACCGTGATCAACGATATATTTGACCCCTTGACCCAAAGACAGGTTAATGCCAGCGGTCAGCAATAACGCCAACATGGCCCCGGCAACAACAAGCTTGTAAGGTTTGATAAAGGCGAATATAGGTAACAGGGCAGTTACGGCTTTGGTTTTTTCAGGTTGCGTATTGTTTGCTGGGTTTGTTGAGTCTGCTGGATTTGTTGAGTTTGCTGAATTCACTGAGTTCTCTGGTTTGAGGAGCCTTATATCTAAATGGTATTAAAATTACGCTTTTCAAGTGTAAGAGCCAAGCGTAGAGCGGTAATCAGGCTAGGGTAGGGACATTCAATCGTTCAAAAGGTTGTGACTGATTAAAAAATAGCCATAGTTAAGGTAACTCAATATTATCAGATAAACATCGGAGTGAATGATGGAACTCTATCAATGGGCATTACTTGACAATTTACCCTCCATTTTGTTTATGCTGGCCTTTTGGGGTGCAGTTTTGAGTGGCGTGGTACTTATTTTTATCGGATTTTATCGTAAAAACCCTGATTATCTGGCCCTCTCAGCGGTGTTGGTTTCGCCCTTGTGTTTTTATCTAATGGGGGCCAATAATTGGATGCGTTGGGTGGGTTTTTTGGTGCCGGTGTTTTTGGTGGGCGTGGCGGTGGTGATGGTACGCCGCGGAGCGTTGTCGAAGCAGGTGTAGTGGTGGTATACGCCGCGTTGCGGCGTATACGGAGGTGG
>JABSOG010000465.1 GCA_013216025.1 Algicola sp.
TGATGAGAATTATCAGGCCTTTACCACCATGGGCGTTAACATTGGTCCGGCTCATCAGGGCATTGTCGCTATCGACAAAGGTGAAAACCAATTACTGGCGCAGTTATCTTTGCCAAGCGCGGTCAAAAACAGCCAAAATGACTACCAGTTACACCCGAGTTTAATGGACAGTGCGTTGCAAGCCACGATTGGTTTGATTGCCCAACTGGATCAGTTGCCCAGCGACCCACAACTGCCGTTTGCGTTGGATAACCTGCGTATTGTTGGTGAGTGTAGCGACCAAATGTATGCCTGGTTGCGCCGCACTCAGAACAACGACAAAATGAGTAAGCTAGACATCGACCTTTGTGATGATCAAGGCAATATTTGTGTGCAGTTGCAAGGTTTTGCTTCTCGTACGCTTTCTATTCAGGATAAGACTGTCGGCACCTTGATGGCAGTTCCTGCATGGCAGGCAAGCACTACGGTCTCGACTAATGTCGAATTTGTCGAGCAACACGTTATTGTTTGTGAGCATCCACATATCGACAAAGACCTCGGTCAGCGTTTCAATGAATACGCGTTGCGCTGTTTTGAACTGATCAAACAGATACTCGCAGGCATTCCTCAGGGGAAGGTATTGATGCAAGTTGTGGTCAATGATCCGTTGTTTACCGGTTTATCAGGATTGCTTAAAAGTACGGCGTTGGAAAATCCTAATTTCGTTGGTCAAATCATCCTGACATCCGCGCAGATCAACACCGAACAATTGGCGGCACAATTACAAGACGAGCGCAGCCATACACAAGATGCTGTGGTCAGATACCATCAAGGCAAGCGCGAGGTTATTCGCTGGCAGGAAATGCCCGAAACTCAAGTTACAACCCGAGACCTTGCACCAATCGCCTTTAAGGATAAGGGCGTATACCTCATCACTGGCGGCCTGGGTGGTTTAGGCATGTTGTTTGCCAAAGAAATTCTCGCGCAAACCACAGACAGCCGCATTATTCTGACTGGACGTTCTGCCTTGAACATCGAGTTGGATTCACTGGTTGAATATAAGCAAGTGGATATTACCGATGGGGCGCAGGTTAAGCAATTGATGGCAGACATTGGGCAGATTAACGGTATTATTCATAGTGCAGGCATGATAGATGACAGCTTTATTGTCAACAAAACCACTGAGCAGTTCAGCCGGGTTTTGGCCGCCAAAGTACAAGGCACGGTGAATCTTGATGAAGCCAGCAAAGACATGACGCTAGACTTTATGGTGTTGTTTTCGTCTGGTGCCGGTGTGTTGGGTAATGTCGGACAGTCTGATTACGCCACGGCCAATGCCTTCATGGACCAATTCGCTGTTCATCGCAATCAACAGCGGGCAGGGCGTACGTTGGCCATCAACTGGCCATTCTGGCGTGAAGGCGGCATGACGGTTGACGAAGCCAATCAACAGATGATGCGCCGGACCATAGGGATGTTGCCGATGGAAACCGCCTCCGGAATGCAGGCGTTTTACCGCTCATTGGCCAGCGAGCATTCGCAAGTGCTGGTGATGGCCGGTGATTTGCCGCAAATGCGCCGTACATTCTTGGCTGAGAAAACAGTCGAAGCTAAAGTTGTTGCTACTGTGGTCGAGGATGATCAATTGTTGGTTAAAACCCAGCAGTTTTTGATCAAACAATTTAGCCAATTGCTCGAAATGCCAATCCACGAAATCGACGCGCAAGCGGCGTTAGAAGATTACGGAATTGATTCGGTATTGGCGATGAAATTGACCAGTGAGCTAGAACAGACCTTTGGTTCATTGTCGAAAACCCTGTTCTTTGAATACCAAACCATAACAGCACTGGCCGGGTATTTTGCCGCCAGTTTCCCACAGGTGTTGAGCAATACTTTTGGTCATCAACGAAAGGGACACCAACAAAAGTTTGTTGCCAAGCCGACCGTACCAGTTGCCAGCGTGAAACAGAGCGTGGTTAAAACAACAAAAAATCGATTCCTTCGGGCACAAAGCACACCGGCCGAAAAACAGATTGCCATTGTGGGTTTAGGCGGCAAATATCCTCAAGCAGACAACCTTGACGAGTTTTGGGATAACCTTAAAACCGGTCGAGATTGTGTCACTGAGATCCCCGCTGAGCGTTGGGACCAAGCCGCATTCTTTGATGAACGTCGCAACCAGCCGGGCAAAAGCTACAGCAAATGGGGCGGATTTATCAACGATGTCGACAAGTTCGACTCAATATTCTTCAACATCGCCCCCAAAGAAGCCGAACTGACCGATCCGCAAGAACGCCTGTTTATCGAAACCGTGTGGCAAACCATTGAAGATGCCGGTTACAGCAAATCAAGCCTGTCGGGCAAACGCATTGGGGTTTATGTCGGGGTGATGTGGGGCCAATACGAACTATTGGGCGCGGGGCAGGGCAACGCTTTGATACCTGGGTCGTCTTATGCCTCGATTGCCAATCGTGTGTCTTATTTCTTCAACTTCAATGGCCCGAGCATGGCGCTCGATACCATGTGTTCATCGTCGTTGACTGCCATTCATATGGCCAGCGAAGAAATTCGTCGTGGCGAAATCGACGCCGCGATTGCCGGTGGCGTTAACGTGTCTATTCACCCGAATAAATATCTGACCATGAGCCAAGGCAACTTTGCTGCCAGCGATGGCAAATGCCGTAGCTTTGGTGCCGGTGGTGACGGTTATGTGCCGGGCGAAGGCGTTGGGGCCATTATGCTCAAACCTTTGGATGTCGCCTTGCAAGATGGCGATCAGGTTTACGGCATTATCAAATCAAGCGCCATCAATCATGGCGGCAAAACCAACGGATACACAGTGCCTAACCCGGTTGCTCAAGGCGAGTTGATTGAAGCGGCCTTAAACAAAGCCAATATCGACGCCAGTAGCATCAGCTATATCGAAACCCACGGCACTGGCACCTCGTTGGGTGATCCGATTGAAATTACCGGCTTGAGCAAAGCGTTTGGCGGGCGTAGCCAAGCTTGCCCAATCGGCTCGGTCAAATCTAACATTGGCCATTTAGAATCGGCTGCCGGTATTGCCGCGCTGACCAAAGCCCTGTTGCAAATAAAACATCAGCAACTGGTGCCATCGTTACATGCTGACCCGCTTAACCCTAATATCGACTTTGAAAACTCACCGTTTTACGTGCAAACGCAGTTGTCGCCATGGTTACAATCACCAGACAACCCAAGACGTATTGGTGTGAGTTCATTCGGTGCCGGTGGTGCCAATGCACATTTGATTGTTGAAGAGTTTGTTGATACCCGTGTCAAAGCTGTGCCCGAAGGTTATCCTGAAGCTTTTGTGTTGTCGGCCAAAAACACCAAAGCCTTGGTTCGTTATGCCCACAAAATGGTCGCCTTCATTGATGATACCGATGTCGGGCTGATTGACATGGCTTACACCTTACAGGCAGGCCGAACAGCGATGAACGAACGTTTGGTGATAGTCGCCGATAGCTTGGCTGTCCTTAAAGACAAGCTTAATTTGTGGCTGTCTAGCGAAAGCGCAGTTAATTTAGAAGATGTTTATTACGGCAACATTAAAAAAGCCCAATCTAATGCAATGACCTTGATTGAAGGCGAAGCGGGCAAAGCTTTCTTACAAGTGATTTTGGACAACCGCGAGCTGGCCAAAATTGCTGAGCTGTGGATTAGCGGGGTGAAAATCGATTGGCCTCAGTTGTATCGTCACACGCATCCAAGCAGGGTATCGTTGCCGACTTATCCATTTGCCAAAGATCGTTGCTGGTATGATGCCAAGCCGCTAGCAGTAAATGTAAAAGAGCAGCCAGAAGAGCAAAAAAGTAAGTTGTATTACACCCCGCAATGGCAAGTTACTCCGCTGGCGAGCGACAATGCACAGCTGAGCGGTGAGATACTGATGTTGGGTGCCAAAGACGACTTGATGTTGTCAGTCGAAAAGCAGCTTAAATTGGCCTCGTCCGACATAACCGTCACTTGGGTTGAGTCCGGAGAGTTACCCCAAAATGTGGCGCGGTTCAGCCAAGTCATCCATAAATGTAGCGACGACCAGTCACTGGATTCAGGGCTTTATACCTTGTTCAATTTGTGTAAAACCATGATGTTACAAAAGCGTCCAAGCTTGCAAATTTTGTCTGTGTTTGAAAGCAAAGGTGAAACATCGGCACCACAACACGCGGCATTAGGTGGATTCTTCAAAACCTTGTCACTTGAAAACCCCAATTATGTTGCCAAGTTGGTCGAAATTCGGGCTTATATTCAAGGGAAGGCGGACGCAGGCGAACTGATTGTCAACGAGCTTAAAGAAGCCGATTGGCAGACCAAAGAAATTCGCCATAACGTGCAAGACAAACAACGTTACGTGCGTAACTTTTTACCTTTCAACCCATCTAACTCATTCACCCCAGCCAAAAACGACATCACCGAGCTGCCGCTCAAGCAACACGGCGTGTATATCGTGTCTGGTGGATTAGGCGGTTTGGGTTATATATTCAGTGAATATCTGGTCAAAAGCGCGCAGGCCAAGTTGGTACTGTTTGGCCGCTCGGCGTTGAGCGATAAGCACCAGCAAAAAATCGACCGACTTAAAGCCTTTGGCACCGACATCTTGTACGTTCAGGCAGATGCCAGCAAGTTGGTTGATATGCAAAATGTGGTCACACAGGCCAAAACCCGGTTTAAGCAAATCAACGGCGTGATCCACAGTGCGGGTATAAATGCCGACAACTTTATGCTCAACAAAACGGTCGAAGAAATGGCGGGGGTTTTGGCACCGAAAGTTTATGGCACCTTAAACCTTGATGAAGCGACCAAAGATGAAGCCCTAGACTGGTTTGTGTTGTTCTCGTCGGTGGCGGGCGTGATGGGTAATCCGGGGCAATGTGATTATGCTTATGCCAACCAGTTTGTCGACACCTTCGCGGCCAATCGTACGCTAGCAAAAGATCGCAGCGGCAAGACATTGTCCATCAACTGGCCATTATGGCAAGCTGGTGGCATGAGTGTTAGCGAAGAGAATATGGCACTGAGTGAACAACATAGCGGCATCAGTCCATTGCCAACCAAACTGGGGATTGAATATTGGCAGCAATTGTTGCAGTCTGATATCAGCCAAGGTGTGGTGTTATACGGACTTCAGAGCAAAATTCAAAGCCATCTTGGTGGTGTTTCTGGCAAAGTTGCTAAAGTTGTTAAGAGCCAATCAAGCAAAAGTATGGCGCCTGAATTGTTAGCGCAAAATACACAGGACTATCTAAAAGGATTAATCAGCGAAGAGACTGGGCTTGAACTTGAGCGCATTGATGCTGATGAAAGGTTCGAGTCCTTTGGCATTGATTCGATGATGATCAACCGCTTTAACGCCAATCTTGAAAGAGACTTGGGTGAGCTGCCAAAAACCCTGTTGTATCAATATGAGTCAATTACAGAATTGACTGAGTACTTAACGTCGCAATCGCAAGCGGCATTAATGGCCTTGTTTGATATTGCTGCAACACCTGTCGTTATTGAGCAGTCTATTCAAGTTCAAGTTCAAGAGCAAGTTCAGCCGAAATTTACAGGGAAACCGATTTTAAGCGACGATGAACAAATTGCCATCATCGGTTTACATGGTTATTATCCGCAAAGTGCCGACATGGATGAATACTGGCAAAATCTGACCCAAGGCAAAGACCTGATTGAACAAGTTCCGGCCAACCGTTGGGATTGCGAAGCGTTTTATGATGCCGATCCGGCCCGGGCTGTCGATGGCAAAATCTACGGTAAATGGGGTGGATTCCTCGATGACTTTGACAAGTTCGATCCGCTGTTTTTCAATATATCGGCCCAAGAGGCCAACATGACTGACCCGCAGGAGCGATTATTCCTGACGTCGGTTTGGGCCTCGATTGAAGATGCTGGATACACCCCAGACAGCTTGAAAAAACATCACCCAAAGGGCAAAAGTGCCGATGTGGGTGTGTTTGTCGGTGTAACAACCAACTCATACAACCTGTTGGCTGCCGATCAATTGGCACAAGGCAAGGTGGTGAATCCGGGCGCATTGCCTTGGTCTATCGCTAACCGTGTGTCGTATTTCTTTGACTGGCAAGGACCGAGTATGCCAGTCGACACTGCTTGTTCGTCGTCGCTGGTGGCGATGCACATGGCGTGTGAAAGTCTGGCCAAACAGGAGTGTCAGTTGGCCGTGGCTGGTGGGGTGAACCTGTATTTGCATCCGTCAAAGTATCAGTCGTTCTGCCAACGAAAAAGCCTGTCACAAACAGGTAAAACCTTCAGTTTTGGTGCCGGTGATGATGGATTTGTGCCGGGTGAAGGCATTGGTTCAATCGTACTCAAACCACTGAGCAAAGCGATTGAACGCCAAGATCGCATTTATGGCGTCATTGCTGCCAGCGCCTTTGAGCACAGTGGCCGTTCAAACGGATATTCGGCACCTAACCCCAATTCGCAGGCAAGATTGATCAGCAAAACGCTGGATAAAGCGCAACTTGACCCTGAACAGATCAGCTACATTGAAGGCCATGGCACCGGCACGCAGCTGGGTGATAGTCTAGAAATTGCGGCAATTACTCAGGCGTTTGGCCAACA
>JABSOG010000466.1 GCA_013216025.1 Algicola sp.
TCTTCAAGTGCCAGCACCACAGCGGTTTTAACTTGCGGCAATTGCTCCATCTGATACTAAATTTCGCCCATCTCTATGCGAAAACCACGGATCTTCACCTGTCCATCATTACGGCCAACAAATACTAGCCTACCGTCTGGCAGATAGCGGACCAAATCACCCGATTTATACAGACGCGAACCGCCCTGCTCACCAAACGGGTTGGCAATAAATCGCTCGGCTGTTAATTCGGGCTGATTCAAGTAACCCCGAGCAACTCCTGCACCGCCAATATAGAGTTCTCCCGTGACCCCCGCTGGCAGCGGTTTTAGGTATTGGTTTAACACGTAGGTCTGGGTATTGTGAACAGGCCTGCCAATAGTCAACGAGTCTTTTTCGCCAGCGGTGATCATTGCATAAGTACTGTTGACAGTAGTTTCTGTCGGGCCATAAGCATTTATTGCTTGACCAAAACCGGCCTTCACATAGGCGCGTATTTTCGCCAATGCAAACTCACTAACCTGATCACCACTAACGATAAGGTTTGGCCCACTACCATGGGCTTTTACCACAGCGGTTAAATAATCAATCACTTGCGCCATCAAGGCGGGTGAGGCATTGAATACGTCAACTTTATATTTTTTAATCAGCGGTGCAATCAGCGCCGGATCTTGACTGACCAAAGCAGGCACAATCACAACCGGTTTACCATGGCACAACGATAATATCCCTTTGACAGAAGCATCAAAAGCCATCGAAGCAATCCATAACCATGGTGCCGTACTGTTTTGGTTATTTAACTGGGCCAGTTGGGTTTTAAACGCAAGATTGTAGGCCAAAAGATTGGCATGTTCGACCATCACGCCTTTGGGCTGTCCGGTCGAACCTGAGGTATAAATCACGTACACCAAATCAGCCGATATTTGCGAGTGCAAAGGTAATGGGTTGCTAACTAGCTGTTTTTCCAGACGGCTGTTGAAAGACTCATCGTCCAGACAATCGATTGTTAACGAGTCGGTTTTAAATCGTCCTTTTAAAGCAGTTTGACTGAGCAGCAGCTTAATATCACTATCTTTGACCATATAGTCCAGACGGTCTTGCGGATAATTAGGATCCAGTGGTACATAAGCCCCACCCGCCTTGAGAATAGCCAAAATGCCGATCACCATATCCAGTGAACGCTCGACACATAGGCCCACCAGAGTGTTCGACACCACGCCTCGGGCTCTCAAATAATGCGCCAACCGATTGGCTTTTTCATTGAGGGATTGATAACTAAGGAAATGGCTAAGCTGATCTTGTTCAAATATCACTGCGCGCTTATCGGGTGAACGCTTAACCTGTTGTTCAAACAATTGATGAACACAGGTTTGCTTGTCATATTCCACTTGCGTGTCGTTCAAGGTCGTCTGTAAATAATGCAACTCTTGCTCGCAGAGCATCGGCAAATCATCAATATTGAGCTGCGGTTGGGCGACAATACCTTGTAATAGGTTAACCAGATGAGTCCCCAAACGTTCAATGGTGGTCGCATCAAACAAGTCGGTATTGTATTGAAAAGCTAAAGACAGACCGCTTTCACCTTCAAAGGCGTTTAAGGTCAAATCAAACTTAGCCAAAACCTGTTCTTGCTGGTCTGCCAACCCACTGAGGGTTAATCCAGGCAGCTCAAGCGCCACTTCTTCATTAGTATTCATCGAAAACATAATTTGAAACAGCGCAGAATGAGCAGTACTGCGGGCAGGTTTGAGTTTATCGACAAGGTATTCGAAGGGCACATCCTGATGGGCCTGTGCCGCCAAATTGGTCGCTTTAATGTTGGCTAAATAGTCGCCAAACGAAGGGTTGCCTGAACAATCGGCCCTTAATACCAAGGTATTAATAAAAAAGCCAATAATTGGCTCCAATTCTTTTTGCAATCGGTTGGCTACTGGCACACCGATGACAATATCATCACTATTTGAATGGCGTGACAGCAACAGCGAAAACGCCCCGTGCAATACCATAAACAAAGTAGCATTGTGGTTTAACGCCAACTGTTTAAGACCGTTTAAGGTGAGCGATTCAACCTCAAATGATGCCATGGCACCATTAAAACCCTGTATTTTGGGCCGTGGCCTGTCTAATAAAAGGTTGTGCACTTGTGGCAAATCGGCCAGTTGTTTTTGCCAGTATTGCAGTTGTGATTGCAGCTCCTCACCCATTAACCAATCTCTTTGCCACTGTGCATAATCGGCATATTGCACGGTTAGCGGTGCCAACTGATTGGGTTTGCCTGATTGGATGGCTTCAAACTGCTGGGCAAACTCACTAGTCAACAGCCCCATTGACCAGCCGTCGGCAGCAATGTGATGCAGGTTAAACAGCAATACACTTTCACTCGCATTTAGGCGAATAAGTGTACTTCTTAGCATGAGATCTTCACTAAGGTTAAACACCCGTTTGGCGTCATCCTGTGCCGCCTGCTGCACCGCAGTTTGCTGCGCTTTGCTATCGAGCCCGGTCAAGTCGATTCGGCTCAATTCAAACGAAAAGTCTCGGCGAATAACCTGCTGGGCACCTTCATCACTGTCGATAAATACCGTGCGCAACGGTTCGTGGCGTTGGATGATTCGAGCAAATGCCAATTCAATTGCCCGTTCATCAAACTGGCCGTTTATCCGCAGGGCAACCGGCATATTGTATTGACTGCTGCCACCGTCCATTTGGTCGATAAACCATAAGCGCTCCTGTGCGAAAGAAGGGGCAAAAGAAGCTTGGTGTTGATTGCTTTCCCGCTCAAGCGCGACAACTGGCGGACGAATAGTTTTACCCGAGCCCTTCTGAGCTAAACCATCAATTAAAATGGCAAGTTGCGATAATCGAGGGCTGGTAAATACATCCGCAATCGCCAGTTCAGCGCCCAGTTGGACTCGAACCTCTCCCACCAAACGCAGTGACAACAGCGAATGACCGCCAACCTCAAAGAAATTGGCAGTGGTGCTGATGATGTCAGCCTCTATTTTCAACAGTGCCGACCAAATCTGTACCAGCCTGATTTCGGTAGCCGTTGTTGGCGCAATGTATTGTGACTGCGCCACTCCAGCGGCTGAAATATCCCAAACTGACAAGGCCTTTTTATCAATTTTTCCATTGGGCAGCAAAGGCATTTCATCTAGCAAAACAAACAACGAAGGCACCATGTGCTCAGGCAGGCTGGCTTGTAAATCTTCGCGTAAGCTATTGACGGCTTGCGTGGCCTTAACCACAAATGCCACCAGCATCTTTTGCCCATTATCCTCTTCTCGGGGCAGTACTACGGCCGATTTAACACTCGCAAAGTGCGATAACTGATGTTCAATTTCGCCCAGTTCAATGCGAAAACCACGGATCTTCACTTGGTCATCAATCCGGCCAATATACTCAAGATTGCCATCGGGCAGGTAACGTACCAGATCGCCGGTTTTATACAATTGACCTCGTTCAAAAGGGTTTTGAATAAATCGCTGGGCGGTCAAATCAGCCCGGTTATGATAACCCCGCGCCAAACCGGCACCACCAATGTGCAATTCGCCAATGCAGCCTTTGGGCACCAGTTGGCAATGAGTATCAAGGATATAAACCACAGTGTTATCAATCGGTTTGCCTATGTTGGGCTCACCACTAAATTCTGCATTCATCGACATAACGGTAGAATAGGTTGTGTCTTCTGATGGCCCGTAAAGGTTAACCACCCTGCGCTGTTGTTTGTTTAGCCTTTGCACCAATGATTGTTTCAGTACCTCACCAGCCAGATTAATGACTTTTATCGATGGCGGCACAGCATTGTTGTCAACCAATGCACCAATACCCGATGGTACGGTATTGATTAGTGTCAGCCCCGGGTTGATAAAGTTATTGTCAGTTAAGCGCAAAATATTCTGCACGATAAGGCAACTGTGACCCGATGACAGTGGCACAAACAATTCGAATATCGACAAGTCAAAATTCAATGAAGTACTGGCCAGTACGCAGGCCAATTCATCGGCCGAATAGTAACTTGTTGCCCAGTTGATCAATGCACTGGTATTTCGATGTTCAACCATTACGCCTTTAGGCTTTCCGGTCGACCCCGAAGTATAAATAACATAAGCCAGATTAGCGGTTGAATGGTTGTCCGGGGTTGGTGGATTTTCAACACTAAACTCAAGCAAAGATTGTTGCAATGACTCGTCATCCAAAGAAATAACGTTTAGTGCTGTGGTATCAACAGCAATATCCAAGGCGCGCTGGGTAAGCAATAACTCGATACCGCTGTCTTGTATCATATAATCAAGGCGGCTTTGTGGATAATGGGGATCAAGTGGCACATATGCCCCGCCCGCTTTGAAGACAGCCAATATCGCCACCACCATATCCATCGAACGTGCCACGCACAAACCCACTAAAGTATCCGGTTTGACCCCTTGGCGTGTTAAATAATGTGCCAATTGATTGGCTTTTTCGTTCAGCGCCCGATAACTCAACCGCTGCTGTTCGAATATCAGCGCGGTATTGCCCGGCACCAATTTGACTTGTTGTTCAAACCATTGATGAATGCAATATTGCGGTTGGTCTACTTGAGTGTCATTGAGGGTATGCAGCAATTGATGTTGTTCGTTCTCACTGAGCATAGGCAGTGAATCAATTCGGCTTTGCGGATTGGCAACAATGCCCCTAAGCAAACGAACCAAGTGCTGCGCCAACCGTTCGACTGTGCCGGGGTCAAACAAGTCCACGTTATATTCAAAACTGAACGATAACTCGTCTGCACTTTGCGCGGCGTTTAACGTCAACTCGAACTTAGCCACGGTCTTTTGATGTTCACTAAACGGGCTTAAGGTGACATCAGCCAATTCAAGTGCGCCAATATCATCGTTGGCCATTGAAAACATCACTTGAAACAGCGGTGAATAAGCGGTGCTACGAGCTGGTTTCAAACGTTCGACCAATTGTTCAAAAGGCACATCCTGCTTGGCCTGAGCGTCAAGATTAACTTGTTTGATGTCATTGAGATAATCGCTAAACGACGGATTTTTCGAGCAGTCTGTCCGCAGTACCAAGGTATTAACGAAAAAGCCGATGATCGGCGTCAGCTCTTTTTGCAACCGATTGGCCACGGGCACACCCATGACAATATCATCACTGTTTGAGTGGCGTGACAGTAACAGTGAAAACGCGCCCTGCAATACCATAAACAAAGAGGCATTGTGAGCCAACGCCAGCTGTTTGAGTCCGCAAAACGCCTCCTGCTCCAGCGAAAATGTCACCAAACCACCGTCAAAACCCTGTACTTTGGGGCGTGGGCGATCCAATGGCAAACTGTGCACCTGAGGCAAGCCAGCCAACTGTTGCGCCCAGTAATCTAATTGCGATTTGAGGCCTTCTTTTGACAAATATTGACGTTGCCACTGGGCATAATCGGCATATTGAATGGCAAGTGGCGGCAATGGATTGGCTATACCATCCCTAATAGATTGGTATTGACTACAAAATTCCTTTACCACAATGTCCATCGACCAACCATCTGAGGCAATATGATGCATATTGAATAACAGTACGCCTTGGTCATGTGACAAGCGGATAAAAGTACTTCTAAGCATCAAGTCTGCTGTCAAATCAAAGGCTTTTTCGGCATCGGCCTCAACGGCGCGCCGCACGCTTTCACATTGTTGGTCGTGGTCATGTCCAACAAGGTCAATGGTGTGCAGCTTAAAGTCAAAACCTGAGTGAATCAGCTGTCTTACACCACCAACACCGTTGGCAAAAACAGTTCGCAAAGGTTCATGACGTTCGATGATACGGGTAAATGCCTGTTCAACAATCACTTGGTCGAAAACCCCTTTAAACCGCATTGCGCTGGGCATATTGTACTGCACACTGGTGCCGTCCATTTGGTCGATAAACCATAAGCGATCTTGTGCAAAAGAGGGGGCAAAAGAGGGAGCATCACGCTTTATGGCCACGACCTGTGGGCGTGTTTCTTTACCAATATTTTGCTCAGTTTTTTGCTCGACTTTTTCTTCAATAAGCTCGGCCAAATCGGATAAAACCGGATGTTCAAAAACAGCCCTAATGGCAAGCTCAATACCTAGCAGTGCTCGAACCTCACCCACCAACCGTACTGACAGTAATGAATGCCCACCAGATTCGAAGAAGTTAGCCGTAGTACTGAGTTTATCCACTGCTACTTTAAGCAAATCAGACCAAATCAGTACCATAGTGGTCTCAGTTTTTGTTACAGCTTCGACATATTCGGCCATCAATAGAGCATCAGGCGCTGGCAAGGCCTTTTTGTCCACTTTTTCGTTAGGGGTTAACGGCAGTGCTTCGAGCAAGACAAAGAATGACGGCACCATGTGATCCGGTAAAATCGCTTTTGCCGCTGCGCGCATGGTATCCGCGCCCTGTTGCGTTTCACTGGTATAATAAGCCACCAGCCGTTTTTGTCCGGGCTCATCTTCGCGTGCCAGCACCACAATTGAATTAACTGCTGGCAATTGCGACAAGCATTGTTCAATCTCCCCCAACTCAATGCGGAATCCGCGGATCTTCACCTGTTCATCACTGCGACCAATAAATTCAAGACTGCCGTCAG
>JABSOG010000467.1 GCA_013216025.1 Algicola sp.
CACCATCAGCTCGGCGGCCCAACATTACGCCGACTGGAAAGACCCCTACCCCTTTACCGAAGCCCAGCTGTTATGCGGCGAAATGCCTGCCGATTTAACGCCAGTCACAAACAAATTGGCAGAAATTTCATTATCTCAATATGCGGCTAACGTTAAAAATTTTACGGGTGTTAACTACGTCACCGCTCAGCAGAAACTGTTGGCCGGTATGTTAAACCCCACCGCCTTTTTAGACTTACTGCAAAACTTTGTGATTTTTGAACCCGTTGAGGGCAAGTTGATCAAAAAAGTCGCTCGTTACCAGCAATTCAGGGCAGTAAACAAAGTCATAGAACGGCTTAAAACTGGCAAAACCCGCAAAGACAAATCGGGCGTGGTGTGGCACACCCAAGGGTCGGGCAAGTCACTGACCATGGTGATGTTGGCGGTGAAAATGCGCCGCGACTCGTATCTTCGTAAATTCAAATTGGTGTTTATCACCGACCGAACCCAACTCGACACTCAACTAACAAACACCTTTATGGCTGCTCAAAAAGAAGCTGTTAATAACGCCGATTCGGTGGTGAGCTTAAAAGCCTTGCTTAAAAAAGACGCATCAGATTTGGTCACCGCCATGGTTCAAAAGTTTATCGATTTAGAAAAGCTAGAAGACTCAGACTTTGGCGACCTAAACGCCAGCGACAAAATTATTGTATTGGCCGACGAAGCCCACCGCACCCAGTTTGGCAGCTTGGCCATGACCATCAACGCGGCATTACCCAACGCGCCCAAAATTGGCTTTACCGGCACCCCGCTGCAAAAAAGCCAAAAAATGGATGATGCCTTTGGCGGGTATATCGACAAATATAAAATCAACGAAGCGGTAGAAGATGGCGCCACAGTGCGGCTGTTATACGAAGGCCGCGAGGTAAAAACAGAGGTGTCGGGAGATTCATTAGACAACCTGTTTGACGAATATTTTGCTGACTACAGCAAAGAGCAAAAAGAGCAGATCAAACAAAAATTCGGCGTCGAACGGGCCGTAAGAGAAGCCCCAGCCCGCATCCGCTGGGTGTGTATCGACCTACTAAAACACTACCGCGAACACATTCAGCCCGATGGCTTTAAAGCCATGATTGTCACCGGCAGCCGTCATGCGGCGGTGCTTTACAAAAAAACGCTAGACGAACTCGGTGCGCCCCCGTCAGACGTGATTATCTCGGGCAAACACAACGACTATAAAGAATTCATTGAGTTCGCCGACAAAACCCGCCATAAAGAGTCAATTACGAATTTTAAGAAACCGTTAAAAGAACACCCGCTGTCGTTTTTAATCGTTAAAGACATGCTGCTAACTGGCTTCGACGCGCCCATAGCGCAAGTGATGTATATCGACCGCAAGTTGCAAGACCACACGTTAATGCAGGCCATCGCAAGGGTTAACCGAACCTATACCTACGAGAATAGCAACAAAGCCTGCGGTTTTGTGGTCGACTATTATGGCCTGTCAGAACATTTGCTCGACGCCATGAAGGCGTTTACCAGCGACGATGTAGAAGGCACTTATCATTCACTTAAAGACGAAATACCCCGGCTTAAGGCCACCCACACCACAGCGATGGGATTCTTTAAGGGCATTGATTTAGACAATACCGAAGCCTGTGTGTTGGCCTTAAAAGACGAAGCGATTCGAGCCAAATTCGATATCGCCTTTAAAAACTTTGCCAGACAGATGAACATTGTACTGCCCGACTCATCGGCTCAGCCATTTTTATATGATTTAAGAAAGATGGGCAAAGCGCATAACGAAGCAAGAACCCGATATCGTGAAGAACGCATGGATATGACGGATATCGGCGAAAAAGTCCGTCAGTTGGTCGACGAGCATATACTCAGCACCGGCGTAGACCCAAAAATAGCCCCCGTTGACTTGTTGGCGGCCAATTTTAAAGAAAGCCTCAACAAAATCAAATCAACCGAGTCGAAGGCGTCGGAGTTAGAAAGCGCGATAAAACACCACCTGACCGTGCATCTTGATGAAGACCCCGAATATTACAAATCGCTAAGCCTCAAACTCAAAGAAATCATATTGCAACACGCTGGCCAATGGGAATTACAGCTCGAACTGCTGTCGAACCTTGGCAACGACATAGAAACCAACCATAAAAAAGCTGCCACCGACATTGGCCTGACCCCGACAGAATATGCTTTTTACAATATTCTAATGGCCGAAATTGTTGATGCTCAAGACAGCGACCTTGTTGACGAAACGACCTTTAATGCAATCAAAACCACCACCACAGAGCTGGTAAAAACCTTTGACGAAGCCACTCAAATTGTCGACTTTTTTCGTAAAGATGACGAGGTTAAAAGGATGAAAAAGATCATTAAACGAACCGTTTTAGACCAGCCTTTTGGTAACAAGGATTTAGTGGTAAAGCTGCAAGCGCGCTTTATCGAACTGGCCAAAACCAAATTTGGTCAAAACAACTGATGCAAAACGAAGTTGTTCAAGCCCAAGGTTTTGTCGCCCAAATTTGCCGAACCCCACGCCGAAAAACCGCCACCATCACCGTAGAAGCCGGAGAGGTGATGGTTAAAGTGCCGCAAGACCTAGCGCTAGATCGCATCACCAAACTGCTGCAAGACAAACACAGTTGGATAGCCGATAAAATTCGTTTGCATCAGGCCATCACGTCTGTTGATGGTTGTAATAAAAGCGAGCGGCAGTTTGTGTCTGGCGAAGCGTATTCGTACCTTGGTCGTAACTACCGTTTAAAAGTAAACCGAGGCAACTACCGGCCAATAAAACTGGCCAACGGCCGCTTTGTGGTGACTCTACTGCGCGGTGGCGACAACCCTAATATGGTCAAGCGGCTATTAACCGACTGGTATAAAAGCCATGCCCAGACCAAGCTCACCGAAAAAGCTAAGCGCTACGCCAAAATGATAGGGGTTGAGTGCGCAAGCATCGGTATTAAAGACTACAAAAGCCGTTGGGGCAGTTGCAGCGTAGAGGGCAATATCGATTTTAACTGGCTGATTATGATGGCACCCAATCGCATCGTCGATTACGTGGTGGTTCATGAGTTATGCCACCTACTCCACCACGACCATTCGGCGTTGTTTTGGCAGGCTGTCGGGCGAACGGTGCCGGATTATGGTGAGTGTAAAGATTGGTTGAAGGTTCATGGTGCGGGGTTGGTTTTGTGAATGTATATAACGCTAAAAACTAAGGTAGGAGCGAGCTCCAGCTCGCGATGAAAGATGAAATCTTTCTGAATATTGTGCCACTCGATTGGATGCTAATGATTGACCTTCGGTCAATATCGCGAGCTGGAGCTCGTTCCTACCACAGGGTTTTGAGATATAAATAAGTCTCATCAGCTTTAATATTAGGAAGGACAACACTTTGACAACTGAAAATCCCAAAACCCTCCAGATTGGTGATGAAATTGTGTCGGGTGTGAAGCTTAAAGCTTGTTTGCGTGGGCATGAAGCACAAATTGGACGGATTGCTTGGTCCAAAGATGGTTCAAAGCTGGCGTCTCCTTCGGCAGATGGCACAGTTCGCATTTGGGATGGGCAGGCTGGTTTTGCAGGCAAAATAATCTTGGATGACATTGAATCATGTTTTTACAGTCTTTCATGGTCACCTGATGGGCAGGAAGTTGCTGTACGTGAGAAATATGGCAAGTCATTTATCAGTAATATCAATACGAGTCGAATTTCAGAAATTGAAAATACTGAATCAAGTTTGTATTCAGGCATATCTTGGCATCCAGATGGTAGCACTATTGCTTTGTCTTACAGAGGCAGGTGCATGCTTTGGCATACCACAATGAAGAAATTCATTCTGCTTTCGAATGAGAGCAAACATGAGTTTTACAGCTTCGTTTGGTCCCCTAATGGTACAATGCTTGCTGGTGGTACTGACATTGCTATTCATATCTTGAAAAATGAACGCGAGCAACTTTATTTCAGCCAAAGAGAACGAAGTACAGGTGGAGTATTCGATGTAGCTTGGTCACCAAATGGCGATATGCTTGCAGCAGCCTGTGCTAATGGTTCAATCCTGATTCTTGATGTTATAAGAAAACAAGTGATGCTGGTCTTAGAAGGGCATACTAAAATCGTTGAAAGTGTGATGTTTTCTGCTGATGGCAGGCTGTTGGCGTCTAACTCTTTAGATCATACAGTCTGCTTATGGCAAACAGATACTTGGCAAAAGATCATACCGTTCTCCCAAACAGCCTCACGTTCCTGGGCAGCAGGCCTTGCCTTCCACCCAACAAAACCTATTTTAGCTACTTTGGATGAAGAAGACACCGTCATCAACATTTGGGATATCGATTACGATGTTCTTTTAGCCAATAGACAAAAATTACCCTCAGGCCACTACCGCAACGCCAAAGTCGTCTTGGTTGGTGACACCGGCGTAGGCAAATCTGGTTTAGGATTGGTATTAACAGACCAAAAATACAAAGCCACTGATTCAACTGACGGCAGGCACGTTTGGCAGTGCAAACAGCAAACAATTCAGCACAGTAAAACCCTAACTGAAACCCGCGAAACCCTGTTGTGGGATTTAGCTGGCCAACCCGGCTACCGATTGATCCATCAAATGCACTTAAACGAAGTGGCCGTGGCACTGGTTGTGTGTGATGCCCGCAGTGAAACCGACCCGCTGGCCGGAGTGCAACATTGGGATCGGGCATTAATGCAAGCAGCCCAGCGTCAATGTAATAGTGGTGTGCAGCTAAAAAAATACTTGGTGATTGCCCGCACAGATAGAGGTGGCATTGCCGTTAGCAAAGATCGACTTGAGGCTTTAGTCAAAGAAAAAGGCTTTGATGGTTACTTTGAAACCAGTGCCAAAGAGGGCTGGCAAATACCCGAGCTTAAAACCGCCATGCTTGAAGCCATTGACTGGGACAATCTGCCCAAGGTCACCTCTACCGAGTTATTTCACCAAATTAAGCAATTTATTATCGAGCAAAAAGAATCGGGCCTGTTACTGACCACCAGCTCGGTTTTGTTTTCGCTTTTTCTCGCCAATCAAACAGATATTGATGGCACCGACCTGCAAGCTAAATTTGAAACCTGTATCAGCCGATTAGAAAACCGCGATTTAATTCGTCTCCTAAGCTTTGGCGAATATATTCTACTGCAACCAGAACTGTTAGACATCTACGCTTCTGCCATCATTAACGCGGCCAAAAGTGAGCCTGCCGGGCTTGGCACCATCGGAGAAGATGCTGCGCTGGCAGGGCAATTTAGAATGTCGAAAGACAGTCGAATTAACGACCCAAAACAACAGCAGATACTGCTGTTGGCCACGATTGAAGAGTTACTTGAATACGACTTGGGATTGCGTGAACAGGCCGATGATGGCCGCTATTTGGTGTTTCCTTCGCAGTTTAACCGCGATTGGGAAGACGCACCCGAACCCCCGGGTCAGGCGCTGTCTTTAAAGTTTGAAGGGCCGGTGCAAAACATTTATGCCACCTTAGCAGTGCGTTTGGCCCACAGTGGCCGGTTCACCACCGACCGCAACCAAATGTGGCGCAATACTTCGATTTATAACAGCAATATCAAAGGCCAATGCGGTATTTACCTACGGGAATTTGCCGAGGGCCGGGGCGAAATGATTTTGTTTTTTCAAGAGACCAGCGAAGAAACCAGCTATCAGTTTGAGACGTATGTTGTTAGTCATTTAGAGCAAAAGTCGTTGACTGGTACTGTAGAATTAAGGCGCTTTTTTGTCTGTGCTGGTTGTAATGAAACCGTACCATCAAGCTATGCCGCCGGACGATTAAAACGAGGGTTAGATTCAATAGAATGCGGCGTTTGTGGCGAACAAGTGTCGCTAAAAGATCCGCTGGCGCGACTTGCCCAAGCTTACCCATCGCAAACCGACAGCATGAACCAAGCCGCCGACAAAGCCCGTGAATATGGCATGTGGTTAACGTCAAGCAGCGCAGAGATTCAAACCGACCCATTTGCTGACTGGGCAGACGCCAAAAATGTCACACTGGCGTTGGTATTTACCGATATCTGCGGCAGCCCGGCATTAACCGCACAATTAGGTGACGAACGCAGTAACCAAGTGCGCGAGCAGCATTTTGATCAAACCCGCCAATATATAACCCAATTCGGCGGTAAAGCGGTTAAAACCTTGGGCGATGGCTTTTTGGCAGTGTTTAAAACTGCCGTCGATGCGCTAGATTTTTCGATTAAAATCCATGGCAATACCGGTCATCCACAAGTCGCCATTCGAGCGGGTATTCATATTGGTCCGTTGAGCATTAAAAATGGCGATACCTTCGGCAACAACGTCAATTATGCCGCCCGAGTGGCCAGCATGGCCCAAGGCGCCAGTATTTGGATAAGTGATCGGATTAAAGACGATATCGACGCCGTTAAAACCGAACGACATGACCTATTGCAGTGGGACGAACAGCCGAATTGTGACTTAAAAGGCTTTAGCAACAAACAGTTGCTGTGGTCGCTGGCACTGGCGCACGACAGCGCCCTACACTCTATTACAGATCATGTTGCGACACTAAAGGCCAAAATGGCCGCCGGCCAA